>NZ_JBSHDN010000019.1:33300-56832 GCF_053616335.1 Nocardiopsis sp. NPDC055824 | reverse complement strand
GGCCCGAGGGCCCGCGGCCGGGGCGCCTTAACCGGCAGCGCTGACCACGCCGCCCTCGGAGGCTCCGTGGGGGCCGGCCTCGTTCCACTTCTTGATGTAGAAGCTGCCGCCCTTGCCGCCCTTGCCGTCCTCGTGGTCGCTCCCGTGGCCGCTCGTGGCCCCGGCGATGACGCCCGCCTGGGAGGCCCCGTGGGGGCCCGCCTCGCTCATGCCGGCAGCGAAGAAGCTGTCCGCCATGGCCGCCGCCGGGGCGCCGAAGGCGAGGGCGGGGGCCACGATGGCGGCGAAGGCGAGGCGGGTCACGGTCTTGCGGTTCATACGAGTTCCCTCTCGTTGTGGCCTGGCGCTCCGACATGTCGGCGGAGCGTCGCAGGAGCCGGATGCGAGGGCCGGATTCGGTGAACGGCCCCCGCGGAATAGATGTCCACGACGCCCGACTGGTAACCGTATGCACTCACAAAATCACTCAAAGTAGTCTTGGGGGTGTTTTGGCGTCTCTTGGCCCGCGCGGACGCGCTGCGCGCTTGCCTCGGACCCGCTCGCGGACACCCGTCCGCCGGCGTTCGAGCCGCACCGGCGCCACCACGGCCCCGGGCCGGCCCTCCCGGACGGCGCCGGACCCGCCACGCGGGGGGCGCTCGCGCTCGGGTCCGCGTCCGCGCTGTAGCCTCCGCACGCCGGACGAGCGGCGTCCGGCCACGAGAACGGGGAATGACCCATGACCTACGTCGCCGCCCCCACGCGGTACGACTCCATGCCCTACCGGCGGGTGGGGCGCAGCGGTCTGCGCCTGCCCGCCCTCTCCCTGGGCCTGTGGCACAACTTCGGACACGACCGCGACCTCGCACGGCAGAAGGAGATCGTGCTGCGGGCGTTCGACCTGGGCGTGACCCACTTCGACCTCGCCAACAACTACGGACCGCCGCCGGGGGCCGCCGAGGAGAACTTCGGCAGGATCCTCGCCGGGGACCTGGGCCGGTACCGGGACGAGATCGTCGTCTCCACCAAGGCCGGGTACCTGATGTGGCCCGGCCCGTACGGCGAGTGGGGCTCGCGCAAGTCCGTGCTGGCCAGTCTGGACCAGAGCCTGGGACGCATGGGCCTGGACCACGTGGACGTGTTCTACTCCCACCGCCCCGACCCGGACACGCCCCTGGAGGAGACCATGGGCGCGCTCGACACGGCGGTGCGCCGGGGCAAGGCCCTGTACGCGGGGGTGTCCAACTACTCCCCCGAGCAGACCCGCGAGGCCGCCGCGATCCTGCGGGACCTGGGCACGCCGATGCTGATCCACCAGCCGTCGTACTCGATGTTCAACCGGTGGGTGGAGGACGGCCTGCTCGACGTGCTGGACGAGGTGGGCGCCGGTTCGATCGCCTACTCCCCGCTCGCCCAGGGCCTGCTGACCGACCGGTACCTGAACGGCGTCCCGGAGGGCTCGCGCGCCGCCGGGAGCAGTCCGTTCCTGAACGCCGAGGGCGTCACCGGGGACGTCCTGGAGCGGGTGCGCGCCCTCGACGCGATCGCCGGGCGGCGGGGCCAGACGCTGGCGCAGACGGCGCTGGCGTGGGTGCTGCGCGGCGAGCGGGTGACCTCGGCGGTGATCGGCGCGAGCAGTATCGGGCAGCTGGAGGACAACGTGGCCGCGGTCGGGAACCTGGACTTCGACGCCTCCGAGCTGGCCGAGATCGACCGGTACGCACCCGCCGGCTGACGAGCACCTCGTCACATTTCGGGTTTGTAACGGTTCACGCGGGTAGGCGCACCACCAGCATCATTTCCCCGAGGAGAAAAGGTGGTGCGCCCCATGAAGAACATCTTCGTCGTCGGACTGGACGAGCGGAACCACGAGATCCTGCGCCGGACCCCCACCGGACGCGACTGCCGTTTCCACCAGCTGCTGAGCCTGGACGAGCTCCAGACCGGCGAGGTCGACATCGACCAGCTGATCGACAAGGCCGAGAAGGTCCTCGACGACTTCCCCGACACCGTCGACGCCATCTGCGGCTACTGGGACTTCCCCGTGACGCTGCTCGTGCCGATCCTGTGCGAGCGCCGCGGCCTCCCCTCCGCGAGCCTGGAGTCGGTGGTCAAGTGCGAGCACAAGTACTGGAGCCGCCTGGAGCAGCGCAAGGTCATCGACGAGTACCCGCCCTTCGCCCTCGTCGAGCTGAACGGCGACCCCACGGTGCCGGACCCGCCCGGCTACCCCATGTGGCTCAAGCCCGTGAAGTCGGCCTCCTCCGAGCTCGCCTTCCACGTGCTCGACGACAAGGACTTCGAGGGGGCCGTCTCCGAACTGCGCGAGGGCATCGACCGCATCGGGCGCCCCTTCGAGCAGATCCTCTCCCGGGTCGACCTGCCCCCGGAGATCTCCGAGGTGGGCGGACGCACCTGTCTGGCCGAAGGCGCCCTGCACGGCGTGCAGGCCGCCGTCGAGGGCTTCGTGTACCGGGGCGACGTGGTCGTCTACGCGTCCCTCGACTCGGTCGACTACCCCGGCAGCCCCGCCTTCCTGCGCCACCAGTACCCCTCGGGGCTCCCCGAGGAGGTCCGTGAGCGCATGGCCGACGTCTCCGAGCGGGTCATCCGCCAGGTCGGGCTGGACAACTCCACGTTCAGCGTCGAGTTCTTCTACGACCCCGTCGAGGACGGCCTCAACCTCCTGGAGGTCAACCCCCGGCACTCCCAGTCCCACGCCGAGCTGTTCGAGCTGGTGGACGGGATCGCCAACCACGAGCGCATGCTGCTGCTGAGCCTGGGCAGGGACCCCCGGATGACCGCCGAGGCCCGGGGCGAGTTCGCCGTGGCGGCCGAGTGGTACCACCGGCGCTTCGGGGACGACGGCGTCCCGGTGCGTGTGCCCACCGACGAGGAGGTGGCCGAGCTGGAGCGCTCCCTGCCGGGCGTGAGCGTGAAGGTGGTGCCCGAGCCCGGCGAGCCGCTCTCGCAGATGCGGTCCCAGGACAGCTACAGTTTCGAGCTCGCCAAGATCACCATCGGCGCCGCGGACGAGACCGAGATGCGCGCCAAGTACGAGCGCTGCGTCGAGGCGCTGAGATTCGAGTTCGTGGAAGAGGACGAGGACGTGAAGCCCGAGCAGGGCGCCGAGCGCTGAGGAGGACCGTACATGCACGTGGTGAGTTCCCTGCCGCACGCGGTCCGCTCCGACGAGCACTTCTGGATCCCCATGTCGGACGGGGTCCGGCTGGCAGCGAGGATGTGGCGCCCCACCTCCTCCGACGCGACCCCGGTGCCGGCGGTCCTGGAGTACATCCCCTACCGCAGGCGCGACCTGACGGCCGTGCGCGACTCCCAGCACCACCCCTACATCGCGGGGCACGGCTACGCCTGCGTCCGCGTCGACCTGAGGGGCACGGGCGACTCCGAGGGGGTGCTCGTCGACGAGTACCTCGAACGCGAGCAGCAGGACGCGGAGGAGGTCCTGGCCTGGCTGGCCGACCAGCCCTGGTGCGACGGCAGCACGAGCATGCTGGGGCTGTCCTGGGGCGGGTTCGCCGCCCTCCAGGTCGCGGCCCGGCAGCCGCCGAGCCTGGGCACGATCGTGATCAGCTCCTTCACCGACGACCGGTACGGCGACGACTTCCACTACATGGGCGGGTGCCTGCTCTCGGACAACCTGGCGGAGGCCGGGACCATGTTCGCGTTCGGCACCTGCCCGCCCGACCCCGCCGTCGTGGGGGAGAGCTGGCGCGACATGTGGCGCGAGCGCCTGGAGGCCACCGAGCCGTGGGTCCTGGAGTGGCTGCGGCACCAGCGCCGCGACGACTACTGGCGGCACGCCTCGGTGTGCGACGACTACACGGACGTGCGCTGCCCGGTCCTCGCCTCCAGCGGGTGGGCCGACGGCTACTCCAACGCCGTCCTGCGCGTCCTGGAGAACCTGGACGTGCCCAGCCGCGGCCTGATCGGCCCCTGGTCGCACCGCTACCCGCACATGGGCGTGCCCGGCCCCGCCATCGGCTACCTCCAGGAGGTCGTGCGCTGGCTGGACCACTGGCTCAAGGGCGAGGAGAACGGCGTCGACGAGGGCCCCTCCCTGTGGGCGTGGATGCAGGACAGCGTCCCGCCCTCCACCTCCTACCAGGAGCGCCCCGGCCGGTGGGTGCGCGAGGACGCGTGGCCCTCCCCCGGCATCGAGCGGACCGGGCTGCCGCTGGCCAGGTACCGCATCGGCGCCCCCGGGGAGAAGGTCAGCGCCGAGTCCCTGACCCTGCGGTCGCCGCTGACCACCGGGCAGTTCGCCGGCAAGTGGGCCTCGTACAACGCCCCGCCTGACCTGCCCTACGACCAGCGCGAGGAGGACGGCGGCTCCCTGGTCTTCGACAGCGACGTCCTCACCGAGGACGTCGAGATCCTCGGTGAGGCAGAGGTCGAACTCGAGCTCTCCGTCACCGAGCCGGTGGCCATGGTCGCCGCCCGCCTGTGCGACGTGGCGCCCGACGGCAGCGCCACCCGGGTGACCTTCGGCCTGCTCAACCTCACCCACCGGGACGGGCACGAGACGCCGCGGGCGATGGAGCCGGGCGAGCGCTGCCGGGTGAAGGTCACCCTCAACGGTGTCGCCCAGGTCTTCCCGGCGGGCCACCGCATACGGCTGTCGCTGTCCACGTCGTACTGGCCCCTGGCCTGGCCCCCGCCGCGCCCGGTGCTGATGACCGTCCACCCCGAGGGGAGCACGCTGCACCTGCCGGTGCGGCCCGTGCCCGAGGACGAGGAACTGCACCCGCAGCCCTTCGGCGAGCCCGAGGGGACACCGCAGATCGAGACCGCGCGGCGGGAGACCCCGGACCACCGCTGGACCGTCCAGCGGGACATGGTCGACACCCGCTCGTCCCTGGAGATCGTCAAGGACGGCGGGATCCTCCACTTCGAGGACATCGACCTGGACGTCGGACGGCGGGCCTACGAGCTGTACGAGTCGGTGGCGGACGACTTCACGTCCGCCCGGGGCCGGTCCACGTGGACGATGCGGTTCGCCCGCGGGGACTGGAGCACCCGTACCGAGACCCATACCTCCCTCGAGTGCACCGAGACGGAGTTCCGGGTATACGCGACCCTGGACGCGTTCGAGGGGGACGAGCGGATCTTCTCCAGGCAGTGGAGCGAGAGCGTGCCCAGGGACCACATCTGACGAGGACCGACATCCGCGACACGGGAGGGGAGGAGGACCATGGCCTCCACCGGGGGACGCGCCGAGGCGCACACCGCAGGCAGGGACGGGAAGGGGCCGGACGGCTCGAAGGGGCGCGGAGCCTCCGGGGACACGGAGCCGGGCGCGACCGGAACGCCGCAGGCACTCGCGGGAGAGGCGAAGGGCGCCGTCGAAGCGGAGCTGGGCGGTCCCGACGCCGCCGAGACCGCGCGCGTTCTGTCGAAGGTGCTGCTCCCCACCCTGGCGCGGGGCGTGCTCGTACGGCGCCCCCTGATGGAGAGCCTGGTCAGCGCACTGGAGGCGGACCGGGGGATCGTCTCCACCCTGCGGGACCTGCGCGAGAGGCACGGCGACGGGCCGCTGCCGCTGCGCCTGGCCGGCAGGGACGCCGCCCTGGTGCTGGCCGCCGACGACGTGAGGACGCTGCTGGAGGGCACCCCGGACCCGTTCTCGTCCGGCGGGCGCGAGAAGCGCGGCGCGCTCTCGCACTTCGAGCCGCACGCGGTACTGGTCTCCGAGCCCGAGGAGCGGCCACACCGGCGGGCCTCCAACGAGCAGGCCCTGGCCACCGGCCGCGTACTCCACCCCGACGGGGACGTGATCGCGGCCCAGGCCGACGAGGAGGCGCGGGCCCTGCTGGCCGCCCTGGGGGACGGCGGAGTCCTCGACTGGAACCGGTTCTCCGCGTCCTTCGACGCGCTGGCCCGGCGGGTGGTGTTCGGCGCCTCCGCGGCGGGGGACGTCCGGACCACCGAACTGCTGCGCAGGCTGCGGGCCCGGGGCAACTGGTCGTACGCGGCGCCGGTGCAGCGGACCGTGAGGGCGGAGTTCCTCGACCGGGTGGGCCGCGCCGTCGACCGGGCCGAGCCCGGCAGCCTCGCTGCGGGCCTGTCCCGGAAGGCCGGGTCCCACCCGGAGGACCAGGCGGCCCACTGGCTGTTCGCGTTCGACGCCGCGGCGATCGCCGCGTTCCGCTCCCTGGCGCTCCTGACGTCGTACAGCCCGGGGGCGCACGCGGCCCGGGAGGAGATCCAGGAGACCGAGGGGCTGGACCTGCCGCTGCTGCGCGCGACGGTGCTGGAGTCCGTACGGCTGTGGCCGACGACGCTGGCGGTGCTGCGGGAGAGCAACCGCGAGACCGTGTGGCGGGACCGCGTGTTCCCCGCCGGGACGGCGTTCGTGGTCATGAGCGCCTACTTCCACCGCGACCCGTCCCGCCTGCCGTACGCCGACGAGTTCGCACCGGAGGTGTGGATCGACGGCCGGGCCGAGGAGGACCCGGGGATCCTGCCCTTCAGCTACGGCCCGGCCGGGTGCGCGGGGCGCGAGGTGGTGCCGCTGACCCTGTCGCTGTTCCTGCGCTCCCTGGTGCGGGACCGCGACCTCACCCGTGTCGACGCGCGCGGCCCGCTGCCCGCGTCGGGCCTCCCCGCCTCGCTGAACCACTTCGCCCTGCGCTTCACCCTGCCCGGGCGCGGCGCCTGAGCCGACGACGAACCCGGACGGGGCCCCTCCTCACCCGGTTCCGAGCAGGACCGAGACCGAACCCGCCCGGGCGCCGAGCCCGGGCGGACCACTGAGGAGGGGCCATGAGCACCGTCGGACAGATCCTGTACACCCACCCGGAGGACCCCGAGGGGGTCGGCGCGAAGATCACCGCGTGCGTCGAGGCCTGCGGGGAGTGCGCGCAGGTGTGCACGGTGTGCGCGGACGCCTGCCTGGGCGAGGAGACGGTGGCCGACCTGGTCGCCTGTGTCCGCACCGACCTGGACTGCGCGGACATGTGCGCCGTGACCGGCCGCGCGGTCTCCCGCCGGACCGGCGAGGAGGACGACGTCCTGCGGCTCCTGCTGGAGGCCTGCGCGGAGGCGTGCCGCAAGTGCGCCGAGGAGTGCGAGAGGCACGCCGGGGAGCACGAGCACTGCCGCCTGTGCGCGGAGGCGTGCCGCCGCTGCGAGCAGGCGTGCCGGGAGCTGCTGGCCGCTCTCTGAGGCCGCGGACGCTCCGACGGAAGGGGGAGGCGATGGACGGGCCGATGCCGACAGGGGTGGCCGTGGTCGCGGTGGTCGCGGCGCTGCCGGTCGTGGTGTTCTTCTTCGTGCTGTGGGTCATCCGCTGGGACACGATCCGCAAGCAGCGGGCCGTACGCTCGCCCGACTACTGGAAGGAGCGGCCGGACGGCCGGCGCTACCCGACCGGTTGGGGCGAGTCCCGGGAAGGAAGTCCTCCGGAGGAAGGTGACGGGGCCGACGCCCCGCCGGAGAGCGGCCCGCCGGGACGGGACCCGGATCAAGGCGGGGAGCCGCCGGAAGGGTCCGGTGGGAAGGAAGGACCTGAGGGTTCCGGGCGCGGAGGCGGGCCGGAAGGCCCCGAGGGGCCCGGCCGGGAGGGCGGACCGCCGGAGCGGTAGTGGTCCGACACGCGGCACCGGGCCGCCGGGAGGGCCGGAACAAGGCACGGAGGGCCGAGCGGACACCGGTCCGCGCGGCCCTGCGCCGTGTCAGACGCGGTCGGCGGGGAACCCGCCGGTGGCGACCGGACCCCAGCGCCTCGGGGTGATCCGGACCAGGGCCTTGCCCTGCCGGCGCATCGCCTCGCGGTACTCGTCCCAGTCCGGGTGCTCGCCGGAGATCACCCGGAAGTACTCGACCAGGGGCTCCACGGCCTCCTCCCCGTCGATGACCTCGGCGTCGCCGTCGATCTGGACCCACGGGCCGTCGAAGTCCTCGGAGAGCACCACGATGCTCACCTTCGGGTCGCGGCCGGCGTTGCGGGCCTTGGCGCGCTCGGGGTAGGTGGAGACCACGATGCGGCCCTCGGTGTCGACCCCGCAGGTGACCGGCGAGGCCTGGGGGCCGCCGTCGGCCCGGCGGGTGATGAGGAGCCCCCGGTGGCGGGGGCGGGCGAACTCCAGCAGACCGTCGAGGTCGACCTTGGTGTTGGTGGCGATCGAAGGGCTCATCTTCTCGCTTTCGCTGCTCAGGGTGTCCGCGTTCCGCTCACGAACCGGGTCAGCCTAGTGCTCCGCCGAGGGGCGAACCAGGCCCTGGCAGACCGTGTCACGGACCGGGCGGGGCCTGGTGCGGCCGAACGCCCTGCCGGGGCCGGTCCCGCACGCGCCAGTCCCGGCCCATCCGGTCGACCAGCTCCCCCGCCGCCTTGCGGAGCGGGCTGCCGCGCAGCCACACCAGCTGCACCGGCATGGCCAGGCCGTTCCTGAGGTTCTCGAACTCCATCACGCGCACCGCCCCGGCCGCGGCCCTGGCCCGCACGACCGGCAGCGGCAGGTTGGCCCAGCCGACCCCGCGCTCCACCAGGCCGAGCGCGGTCTCCACCGAGTTCGCGCGCCAGTAGGCGTCCGAGACGACGAGCCGCCGCTCCGTCAGCTGCCGCTCCAGGCTGGACACCACGATCTGGCGGGCCCCGGCGAGGTCCTCCAGGCGCCGCAGGTCGGCGGGGATCCCGAAGGTCTCCACGGAGGCGGACGCCACCGCCACGAACGTCTCCTCCGCCACATTGAGGAACACCTCCTCCCGGTCGTTGCGGGTGCGGGCGAACATCAGCGCCAGGTCCACGGTTCCGGAGTGCAGCTGCTCCCGGACGTCGTCCTGCGGGGCGTCGGCGATCTCCACGGAGAGCAGGGGGTGGCGCGCCGCGATCTCCGCCACCGCGTCCAGGAGCGGCCGGTGGTCGACCCCCGCCGACACCCCGACCGTGAGCGTGCTCTCCAGGTCGTCGGAGAGCTCGACCGCGTGGGCCTGGAGCAGGCGCAGCCTGCTCGCGACCAGCCGGGCGTGCGGCACGAGGGCCTGCGCCCGCGCCGTGGGGACGGGCTCGCGCCGGGAGCGGTCGAACAGCGGGTAGCCGAGTTCGGCCTCGATGTTGGCGATGCCCATGCTCACCGCAGAGGGGACCCGGTTCAGCGCGCGTGCGGCGGCGGAGAAGGAGCCGTGGTCGACCACGGCGAGGAAGAGGTCGATGTTGTCGCTGGAGAGGCCCACGTTCTGTCAACCGATCTGAAAGAAGCTGACTTTTTCCATCACCGTAGCTGACGTTAGCGTCGGACCCTGTTGCATCCGGAAGATCCCGAAAAGAGTGCGAAGTGCAAGGTCTGAAGCGCAAGCTGGTGTACGTGGGCGGTTACGAGGTCATCGGCTTCGCCGTGGGCACCGCCGTGATGACGGCCCTGACAGGAAGCGGCCCGGGAACGACGGCCCCGCTCGCGATCATGATCGCCACGGTGGCGGCGCTGTGGAACATGGCCTTCAACTACCTGTTCGAGGCGTGGGAGCGCCGGCAGGTCAGCCGCGAGCGCACGGTGGGGCGCAGAATCCTGCACGCGGTCGCGTTCCAGCTGACGCTGGTGTGCTACCTGATCCCGCTCATCGCGTGGTGGCTGGACATCAGCCTGGTCCAGGCGTTCCTGCTGGACCTGGTGTTCATCGTCTACATCCCGTTCTACACGTTCGGCTACAACTGGGCCTTCGACAAGATCTTCGGGTTGCCGTCCTCCGCCATCGCGGAGCCCGTTCCGGGGGCGGAAGGTGTAGTCGAGGACGGGACCGGGGTTGCCGAGCCCGCCGAGGAGCCCGCGCCTGTGGCCGAACGCCCCTGAGTGCGGCCGAGGCGATCGCCATCCCCGATCCCCGCAAGGTGCGGGGAGCAGCGCGGCTTGATGGGCTTGATCAGCTCCGGGTCGGGTCCATCCCCGCATGCGCGGGGAGCACGCCGCGCTGGCCCTGCTCGCGGGGATCGGGGGAGGTCCATCCCCGCGTGCGCGGGGAGCAGATCGACATCCTCGGCGGCATGGTCATCCTGCTGGGTCCATCCCCGCGTGCGCGGGGAGCAGGACCTGCTCGCGATCCGGCAGTACTCCCCGCGGGGTCCATCCCCGCGTGCGCGGGGAGCAGCGCGCTCCCAAGCACCAGGTCGTGAGCGAGCTGGGTCCATCCCCGCGTGCGCGGGGAGCAGTCGTCGCGGCGTCGCAGCCGGTCCACGAGCTCGGGTCCATCCCCGCGTGCGCGGGGAGCAGGTCACACGTGAGGTCGCAAGAAGGCCCGGACGGGGTCCATCCCCGCGTGCGCGGGGAGCAGGTGTACCAGGAGTCCGTAGACGCGCCGTTCTCGGGTCCATCCCCGCGTGCGCGGGGAGCAGTCCTCGCGTGCGAGGACCCGCACGCGGTCGCCGGGTCCATCCCCGCGTGCGCGGGGAGCAGGTCGGGGGTCGCGTCGTAGGCGTGCTGTTCGAGGGTCCATCCCCGCGTGCGCGGGGAGCAGCACGGACAGCGTGACGCGCACGACCGGTCCGCGGGTCCATCCCCGCGTGCGCGGGGAGCAGGTCATCGCGCACCCGAAGTCGGCGGTGGCGGTGGGTCCATCCCCGCGTGCGCGGGGAGCAGAGCTCCAGGAAATCAGGGGTGCGAAGAAGCGTGGGTCCATCCCCGCGTGCGCGGGGAGCAGGAGTCCATCAGCCCGGTGACGCAGATGTTCCAGGGTCCATCCCCGCGTGCGCGGGGAGCAGTCCCAGCCTTCGCGGCCGAGGCTGCGCAGCTTGGGTCCATCCCCGCGTGCGCGGGGAGCAGGCCTAGACGCCCCTTGGAGGCCTCGGCCGAATAGGTCCATCCCCGCGTGCGCGGGGAGCAGTTCCAGTGTGCGGTCAGGGTGTGTCAGCGGGAGGGTCCATCCCCGCGTGCGCGGGGAGCAGAGGCACTCCGACTGGCCGGAGTGGATCGCGTCATGGGTCCATCCCCGCGTGCGCGGGGAGCAGCCTGCTTTGTCGCCGAGTGCGACACCCCCGGCTGGGTCCATCCCCGCATGCGCGGGGAGCAGTCTCCGAGGACGTGTTCTACTCCCTGCCGCCCGGGTCCATCCCCGCGTGCGCGGGGAGCAGGACCTCCAGGTGAGCGCGTGGGGGTCGTACTGGGGTCCATCCCCGCGTGCGCGGGGAGCAGAGCCGTGGCATCGAGCGCGTGTGTGGCAGGCAGGGTCCATCCCCGCGTGCGCGGGGAGCAGGTCACACGTGAGGTCGCAAGAAGGCCCGGACGGGGTCCATCCCCGCGTGCGCGGGGAGCAGAGCGCCGCCTGCTCCATGTCGTCGGGCAAGATGGGTCCATCCCCGCGTGCGCGGGGAGCAGGGCATGACCTCCGCCGACGGCATGCGGCGGCTGGGTCCATCCCCGCGTGCGCGGGGAGCAGAGGCCGACTACACGGCACACCACGGGCGGCCCGGGTCCATCCCCGCGTGCGCGGGGAGCAGAGGCCGACTACACGGCACACCACGGGCGGCCCGGGTCCATCCCCGCGTGCGCGGGGAGCAGACGCTGATGAGGTCGAGGGGGTCGCCGGCGGCGGGTCCATCCCCGCGTGCGCGGGGAGCAGGCCTCGCGGAACTCGCCGTGCTCCTGGCGACTGGGTCCATCCCCGCGTGCGCGGGGAGCAGGAAATGAAAGGCACTATGCGGACTATCAATAAAGGTCCATCCCCGCGTGCGCGGGGAGCAGTGTGTCGTAGGAGTCGCCCGGTTCTTGGTCGGGGGTCCATCCCCGCGTGCGCGGGGAGCAGTCACGGCCACCTACGACTCCGAGGGGTGACGAGGGTCCATCCCCGCGTGCGCGGGGAGCAGTGCGTGAACCAGGGGGGCTTGTTCAACCTGGAGGGTCCATCCCCGCGTGCGCGGGGAGCAGACTCGGACCGGCCGACGAGCCCGGCGAGGACGGGGTCCATCCCCGCGTGCGCGGGGAGCAGGAAATGCCCATGAACGGGTCGGATCAGACCCTGGGTCCATCCCCGCGTGCGCGGGGAGCAGCCGACGATGGCCTCCCGCCTCACGACCCTCATGGGTCCATCCCCGCGTGCGCGGGGAGCAGTTTCTTAAGAAGTTAGCTTCTGTGGTTCTTAGGGGTCCATCCCCGCGTGCGCGGGGAGCAGCGATACGGCGTGTCGGGCGTGTCGCGCCCCAGGGGTCCATCCCCGCGTGCGCGGGGAGCAGAGTCGATGACCTGGCAACTTACCAGTGACAAGCGACTGATTTTCCAACTTCTCGAGAAACAGACACCAGACCCAAAGTACTCACATCGGACATAAAGCTCACCTTCCCCCGAAACGCCGCCGCTTCGACGCCTTGCTCCACCCGGTCTTCGGCACCTGAGCGGCTTCGACCGCCGCCTTGCGGGGACGGTGTATGAGGGTCAGCCCCTCGTGGTCCACCGGCTGCCAGTGGTGCTCGAAGGTCTCGAAGGTGAACCCCTGCTCGGAGTCGTTGCTGTACGCCAGCAGCGCCCTGCCGTTCCCCGCGTACTCCTTCACCTCCGCCCACAGCGCCTCCCTGACCCTCCGCGACGGGTTGCCGATGAACACCCCGGCCGAGATCTCCAGCAGCCACCGGGTGAGGAAGCCCCGCAACCCCGGCGGGCACTTGGTGAGGACGACGACGGTCACCAGACCACCTCGTGGGAGTAGTCGCGCCCGGCTTCGAGCAGCTCGCCCCGGTCGCCCACCAGTCCGACCGCGTCCGCCTCATCCTCCCGGCCGTCGTCCGCGTCGTGCCCCTGACCCAGCAGAAGCCTCTTGATGTCGTCGACGCACCGGTCGAGCAGCTTCTCCTGGTTGATCCGGTCCCGCAGCAGCCGACGCGTCACCCCGTCCACGTCCTCCTCGCCCTGCGCCGCCGCGTCGAAGGCCACCGGGATGCCGATCTCCACCTTGTACAGGTCGGCGACGTCCATCACGAACCCCCGTTCGTGCCCCGAGTGGACGAAGCCCAGTCCCGGGCTGCACCCGAGCGCCGTCGCCACCGCGTGCGCCACCCCGTAGAAGCACTGGGCGGCCGAGGTGATCGCCTTGTTCGGCGCGTCGGAGTTGTCGTGGTGTCCCGGCGTGTAGCGCCGCCCGTGCCAGGGCACACCCGTCCGCTCCGCCTCGGCCCGGTAGCACGCCTGGACCCTCTTGCCCTCCTTGCCGAGGAGTTCCTGGCGGCCGAACCGCTCCACGTCCAGGTCGGGGAACCGCATCCGGTACATCGCCCGCGCGACGTCGAGGCGGCTCTGCCGGTTGGCCCAGGCCTTCGCCTGGGCCTCCACCAGGTGCGAGGAGCGCGTCAGGCCGCGGCCGGCCGCGTAGAAGCGCACCCCCTGCTCTCCCACCCACACGACGCTGGCCCCGCACTCCCCCAGGACGCTCATCGCCTGATGGGTCACCCTCGTCCCCGGCCCGAGGAGGAGGGTGCCGATGGTGGCGCCCGGGATGTGCCGCACACCCTCGCCGTCCTCGGCGGTGATCGCGTTGTCGTCGCGGTGGACGACGCACCGCTCCAGGTAGACGAAGGAGAGCCATTCACCGACCCTGGTCAGTTCGCGCGGCGTGGAGGCGCGCCGCTTGCTCACCGTGGTCATCGGTCCACCTGCGCCAGGGTCATCAGGCCGCAGCCGTACGCCTTGGCCCGTCCCAGGCCGGCGCACAGCACGCGGCGCAGGGCGTCCGGGTCGGTGACGGTCAGCCTGCCGTCGAAGGTCGCGGTCACCAGGGGGACGCGCATACGGGACCTCCCCTTCTTCTCGGGCCGGGGGTCGGCCTTGTCGAACCCTGTTGCGTCACGCCCGTGGACGACCAGCTCGTGTTCGTCCTCGCCCGGAATCAACTGCTGGTCGACCGGCCTGCGCACGATCTCGAAACCGTTCGCCTCCTGCCGCTGCAGCAGCCACCCCGCCTGGTGCCGTGGGGTGACGTGGGCGGTGACCTTGGTCGGCTCCCCGTCCTTGCGCCGGATGCTGTGCACGGGGTTGGCGGTGAGCCGGAACGCCCACGTCTGCCCCGCCTCCAGCCTGCCCAGGAACCCGCCGTAGTCGTGGGTCTGCCATCCGTCCCCCTCCGCCTTGGGCCACCCCGCCTGCTCCACCAGGTGGGTCAGGTCGGGCGCGGCCGGGCTCACGACGTACAGCAGCACCTCCGCCCGGGCGTTGCGGTCCACCCGCCACAGCACGCGCGGCGCCCCCGCGGCCCCCTGGTTCCCCGGGTCTCCCGGGAGCAGGTCCGGGAAGCCGCCCAGCACGGCGGCGTGCACGGCCTGCGGCGAGGACAGCAGCTTCCTGCTTCCCGGCCTGTTGGTGTTGAACCGGAATCGGGTGAGGTACATCAGCTGCCTCCCAGTGCGGACACGGGGTCGTGGTCGGGGGGTGCGGCGCGGCGGACCAGCGGGTTCGGCACGTGCACCGCCCCCGGGGTCACCGCCCGCAGGGCGTAGCGCCGGTGCAGGGGGTTGAAACTGAGCGGCAGGTCGCGCAGGGTGTCGGCCCGGGTCTCCCCCGGCGCGGCGTCGACGAGGGTGCTGAGCTCCACCAACTCCTCCCCCTTCCGGCGCCGCTGGAGCTGGAACCAGCGGGCGGCCTGCCAGGGCGTCCGCTCCAGGACGTCCTCGACCGTGCCGTCGACGGGGGCGCCCAGGTCCACGGGCCGCGCGGGCGGGCACGAGCGCCGGCCCAGGTAGGGCAGGTACACGGGTTCGCGGACGGCCCGGTACAGGTCGGCGACCAGTTCCGGATCGCCCTCGACCGCCGCCACGAACACCGCGTCGGACAGGTAGAAGCGCTCCGACACCGGCATGGAGACCCCGGTGACCAGGTGTTTGGCGGTCTGGTAGTCGCGCACGCGCACGCCGGGCTGGTCCACGCGCACGCCGAACCGCAGCGCGGCCAGGTCGGAGAGGTCGGCGGTGCGGTCGCGTCCCAGGGCGGCGGCGAGCAGGCCGACGATCCCGCTCTTGGTGGGGGCGTTCTCGGTGCCCCGGCGGGCGAACCGGGACGCCGACCCCCACGCCTGGAGGGGGCCGGCCAGGACGAGGGGCAGGGCACTCATGCCGTCGGCGCCTGACGCTGCGCGACGGCCGCGCCGACCTGGATGACCAGCTCGGGGAGGGAGACGACGGAGCCCAGGCCGGAGAGCTTGGCGGTGCGCTCCCCCACGTGCACGACCCAGGTGTCCACGCCGTCCTCGGCCCCGTAGGCGCGCTCGACCTGGGAGACGTGGTCGGCCAGGCGGGCGCTGGCCTCGGCCACGTGTCCGGCCCCGGACGTCACCGGCTCCTCGAACGCCCCCACGAAGCTGATCGGCCGGGAGTCGCGCAACTTGACGACAACCGCGTCGGGCAGGGTGTGGTTGCCGAAAGTGTTGATCTTGCCGGTGGGCAGCGACTCCACGAACCCGCGCACGAACGCCTCGATGGCGCGGCGCAGCGGTTCGGTGACGGGCTCGTCCTCGCGCAGCCCCTCCCCCAGGTTCTTCTTGAGCAGGTCGACGTCGACGGCCGCGTACCGGTACAGGGTGGCGGAGTTGAACTCGACGGTGCCGATCATGCCCGCCCCGGTGTCCTCCTCCGGGTTCCGGTCGTCCACGGCCGTGTAGTAGTCGGACTCGTTCTCGACGGCGTGGACGCTGATGGCGTGGGCGACCTGCGCGGCTGCGTCCACGTTGATGTCGGCGCCGTCCGCGACCATGCGCCCGAACAGGGCGATGTCCACCGAGTGGCGGGTGTCGGCGACGGACTTGGCGCGCGCCTTGTTCTCCTTCTCCTTGAGGAACGCCTTGATGTCCTCGCGACCGTCGAGCGCGAGTGCGGCCAGGCCGTCCCGCTGCTGGGCGCTGAGGAACATCAGGTAGGCGGACTCGGGGGCGGGCTCCTTCTCGCCCTTCTTCTTCGCGGCGTCAGCCTTGCGCTTGGGCACCTCGATCTTGGAGCCGGTGGCCGTCTGCACGGTCTCCGCCGCGAGGACGAGCGCTTCGGCCTCCTCCACCGAGGGGTCGAGTTCACGGATGCGGGCGGCGATCAGCTCGGCGACGCGCTTGGTCCGGGTGCCCAGGTCCTGTGGGTCGAGGAGGGCGTCGAACGCGAGCCGGGTGGCGCGCTTCCACGCCTGGCTGGAGACGCGGGACCGCTTGACCCCGCCGTAGACGGCGGTCTTGGGGGCGCCGGTGTCGTCCCTGTTGAGGTTGCTGGGCGGCACGGTCTGCAACACGTGCACGTCGAGAATGGTGCGGCTCATGGTGGTGTCCTCGTCGTCTTGTCGGTGCCCGTCAGGGCACGTGGGAGGGGTCGGCTGACAGCGCTGCCGGGGCAGCGCGAGGGATCTGCTGGTCGCCCCGGGGCTTGTGCGGTCCGCCGGGGCGGCGGTGTTCAGCTCTCCGGGGCGGCGTCCGGACCGTCCCCGTCCGGGGTACCAGGTTCGGCGTCCGGTGCGGCGCCGTCCGCACGCTCGGGCCGGTGGGCCTGGAAGCCGCGCCCCCAGGCCCGGCGCACCCGGGCGGCCCCCGCCGGAGTGCGGGCGTCGTGGAGCTGGTCGGCGAGGAGCCCGTAGTCGAGCGGGATGTCCTCGGTGCGCAGGAGGCTGACGATGCCGCGGAGCCGGTCGAGGCGGGTGGCGTGGTCGGCGGCGCTCCCGGCCTGCACGAACCTCTTGCGCAGGGGCTCGTCGATGTCGCCGCCGGGCATGAGGCGGCGCACCGCGCCGCCGAGCCCGCTACCCCGCTTGTGCATGCCCCGCTCCCGCTTGGACTGCTGGTGCAGGGCGTAGAGGGTGAGCGCCTCGTGGGCGGCGGCCTCGGCCGCCTCGGTGCGGGGGTCCTCGACCGGGAAGGTCTCGTAGAAGCGGTGGTCGAGGGTCAGCCCCACCAGCTCCGGGACCGCCTCGATGGGCTTGCCCGCTCCCCGGCGCAGCTTGGCCAGGGTGGAGACGGCCGCGGAGAGGTCCTTGAGGTAGCCGCCCTGGAGCGCGCGGACGCGCTCGTCCACGAACGTGCCGACCTCACGGAGGTCGGGCACGTAGGCCGTGTTCGCGGCGGCGCCCTTGCGGGCGGGGGTCGATGTGCTGGTGGTGGTCACTGCTGCGTCTCCGGGTCGTCGGGGGTGGCCATGGGGAGCGCCCTGCGCAGTCCCGAGCGGAAGCGCAGGTCGGCGCGGGAGGCGCTGAGCCAGACCGAGCCGTTCTTGGCGGTGACGACCCGCCCGGTCCAGGCGGCCTCACCGGCGGATACGAGGAGGTCGTCACCGATGCCGGACACGATCTGGCGTGCCGTGAGCTGCCACTGGCGGCGCTGTTCGGCCGGGTAGAGCGGGTTGTCGGAGGGGCGCAGGTCGCGCAGCCACTTGCGGAAGGGCTCGTCCAGTGCGGCGAAGCCCCGGTCGCGGGCGGTGGCTCGGGGCGCCTCGGTCGCCGCGCCCGCCGCCTCGGCCAGTGCGGTGGCCAGGTCCCCCAGGACCATGACCGCCTCCTCGGCGTCGTTGACGGCGTCGACGGCCGTCTGACCGAGGGTGCTGTCCTGCTCGTTCAGCAGGACCACGGGCATGGCGACGGTGTCGTCGACGATCTCGTCGATGACCGACTGCTGGGTGCCGTAGACCGCGCCGACCAGGCGCGTGCGGATGAGGAAGCCCTTGTCCAGGAACCCCTCCACGGTCAGGCGCGCGATCCAGTCCAGAACCCGGGGGCGCACGACCTTGGCGGCCTCGCGGCGCTGTTCCGCGCCCCGGACACGGCCGGTGACCAGGGCGGCGAGGCCGCGCCAGGCGCTGCGGGCCGGGTCGTGGTCCCGGGGCAGGTAGACCTGCTCCTCACCGAGCTTCTTCTCCTGGGCGGGGCTGCGCCGCCAGGCGGTCATGGGTTCGCGGTCGTGCTTGTTGCGCGGGGTCAGAGGGTCGCCGTAGGCGAGCAGGACGCCGTGGACGGCTTCGCCGTCGTGGTGCAGGCGCACCCTTCGGCTCTGCCAGGTGTAGAGGTCGCGCAGGCCGTGGGGGCGGGTCTGGGCCTCCGCTCCCCCGAGAGCCTCGGCGGTGGCCGGGGGCCGGCGCCAGGCGGGGAGGTCGTCGGGGCGCGAGCGCAGGTTGTCGGTGTCGTGGGGCAGCAGGTTGAGGAGGAGGGTGGCGCGCAGGTCGTCGCCCTCCACGTAGACCCCGCCGAGGTTCCCGGCCCAGCCCACCCCTTGCGGGTAGACCTTGCCGCCCTTGACCCGGGGGTCGCCGACCACTCCGGACTTGATCCCCGAGGTGTCGTAGGCGTGGGCGTGCAGGAGCCAGCGGGCGGCCTCGGCGAAGCCCAGGCGTTCGGCGCCGTTCGCGCGCATGGTGAAGAAGCGCGCGTTGTTGGGCACGTCGGCCACGATCGGATCGAGGGAGGAGTACTCGCCCTTGGTCGTGCGCAGGTCCGGGACCTGGAGGAAGGGCGTGGTCGGGTGCAGCAGGTCGAGGCGGTCGCGGTGCTCGTGGAGATAGTCGCGGACGCGGTCCGTGGGGAGGTCTCCCTCGCCTCCGTTCCACAGGTCGGCCCAGTCGTCGATGTCCTCCGGGCCGTCGATCGCGTCGTGCAGGACGGCCAGGAGCAGCCGCAGGAGGGAGAAGTCCTGGGTGGGCACGTCGCCGACCAGGCGCCGGACCTGCGGGGCCTGCTCGAAGATCTCGGTGAGGGAGAGTTCGGCCTCGGTCCCGTCGAGCCGCTGGACGGGGATCCAGTGCCTGCTGGTCAGGTCGAAGGAGGGCGGGGGCGTCGGTGGGGACGCGTCTGGCGAGGGTGACGCTGGCCCGGAGGCGTCAGTCGGCACGGTGGACCTCCAGTCCGTCGGTCGGGGTGTAGTGCAGCCGGAATCCGGCGAGTTCGGCGCGGTCGTCCTCGTCCAGGAAGAGGACGAGTTCCTCGGCGATCCAGTGGGCGTCCTTGGTCTGCCAGGCGAGGACGAGGTCGGTCTCGAGTTCGGCGATGGCCCGGTCCAGCTCCTTGGGGAACGTGAACTGGTAGGGCAGCCGCAGTGCGGAGGCGGCCAGGGCCCGCGCGGAGGCGGGCGGCGGCGCGCTGTCGGTGGGCAGGTCCAGTCCGCCGCGTTCGTCGGCCAGCCAGGGGACGGTGGTCACTGTGCCGTCGGCTGAGCGGCGGGCGACCAGGACCTCCAGGCTGTCGCGGGTGTCGCGGACCTGGGCCTTGCCGGCCTGGGTGTCCTCGGCGTCGCCGACCCCGGCCTCGATCCAGCCGATGAGCGCCCGCCCGTCCCGGGCGGCCGGTTTGAGCAGGAAGGTCTGGGCCTTCTCGCCCTTGCGCGCCTGCTCGGTCTCGTGGGCCCTGAGGGCCTGGGCCATCGCCTCGTCCCAGGTATCGGGGGCGATCGACCCGTCGCCGTAGGCGTCCTGGACCAGGGGGCTGATGTCGTCGGGGAGGCGGACGGTGCGGGCAGTGCCCGCGTCGGCGGGCTCCGCCTCCAGGCGGGTGCGGAGCACCGCGAGCGCGCGCAGGAGGGCGTACTCGCCGTAGACCGTCCGCGAGCCCCGGACCGGCGTGGGCGGCGCCTCGCCCCAGTCCACGCCGGTGACCAGGCAGCGGGCCCGGCGCACGCGCTCGGGACGGTCGGACTGGTCCTGCCCGCGCGGGTGGCGGTGGAGGCGGCCCATGCGCTGGAGTATGAGGTCGACGGGGGCGAGGTCGGTGACCAGGAGGTCGAAGTCGACGTCCAGGGACTGCTCCACGACCTGGCTGGCGACCACGATGTGGCGGGCGGGGCGCTCCCCGCCGAGGTCGGCGACCCTGGCGGGCGGCCCGTAGTCGGCCACCAGGGCGTCGTCGTTGGCGGCGCGGTCCAGGGCGAGGAAGCGCGAGTGGGTGACGGTGACCGTGTCGTCTCCGAAGTGGGCGCGCAGGTGCGCGGCGGCCTCGTGAACGCGCGCGACAGTGTTGCGTACAACCAGGGCGCAACCGCCGTCCGTCAGGGCCTCCTCCAGGCGTGTGGTGAGAACGTCCAGGTCGTCGGCCAGGGGTTCCACGACGACGTCGGTCGCGCGACCGGAGGCGGCGGGGGTGTGCAGGCGGGGCGCGGCACCGGTCTCGGCCGTGGTGATCAGGGGGTAGGCGCGGGCCTTCCCGACCTCGTCATACCCCTCCCCCGACGTGCCGGTGTAGGCCTCGGCCAGCTCGCGCCTGCGCCGGGCGGGCAGGGTCGCGGAGAGGACGACGACGGGGACGCCGTACCTGCCGAGCCAGGAGAGGGCTCGGTCGAGGTAGGCGTTCATATAGGTGTCGTAGGCGTGGGCCTCGTCGATGACGACGACCTTGCCCGCCATGGCGAGGTGGCGCAGGGCCAGGTGCTTGCTCTTGAGTCCGGTGAAGAGGAGCTGGTCGACGGTGCCGACGGCGAAGGAGGAGAGCATGCCCTTCTTGCGGCCCCGGAGCCAGCGGTGGGCGGTCAGGGCTGCCGGGGCGCGGCGCCCGGTGCCGGAGCCGCTCTCCCCGGCATCGCGGTCGATGTCGCTGGCCAGGCGGCGTCCACCGCCCATGAGCTGCGTGAACTCCTCGTTCAGGTGCGCCTTGGAGTGGGCGAGGAACACCGAGGCGGCTTCCTTCGGCATTCCGGGGAGGCGTTCGAGCCAGGTGAGGTAGCGCTCGAACATGGCGTTGCTGGTGGCCATGGTCGGCAGGGCGACGAAACAGCCTCCCGCGCCGGACCGGGCCGCGAAGATCTCGGCGACGGCGAGGGCGGCCTCGGTCTTGCCCTCACCCATGGGCGCCTCGACGATCATCAGGCCGGGACCGGACATCTGCCGGGCGGCCTCGACAGCCTGCTCCTGGACGGGGCGGACGGTCGCGCCCTCGGGGAGGTCGAAGCGTTCCGAGAAGAGCTCCGCCGCGGTGCCCTCGGGTTTCTCGGCCTTCCACTGCTGGGGGAGGTCAAGGAGGCGCCAGGCCTCGCGGGTGCGCTCGGGGTCGGTGCTGCGCTCGCCCGGGAAGTAGGGGAAGAAGTCGGGGTTGCTGGCGATCCAGTCCGCGACGATGACCAGCGCGCTCAGGAGGACCTGCACGGTCTGCGGAAGCTTGAGCGACTTCCAGTCGGAGAGGCGGGCGTCCACTCCGGTGATCCGGGCGGCGGTGTCGAGGAGTTCGGTCTGGGCCGTCGACCAGGCGGTCTCGTGGCCGGGGGTGCGCAGGAGCTGGGGGTGCCGGTCGAGTTCGGCGATGGCCGAGTAGCCGGGCTGGACGCCGTGGTGGCCGCCGGCGACGATGGTGAGCTGGTGGGTGTCGCGGGGGTTCCAGCCGTGGTGGTCCACGAGCCAGTCACGCAGGATGAGCTGACCGGCGATGCCGTGGGGGGCAAGGTTCCGGTCGGGCATCTGCTTCTGGAGGGGCATTTCCAGACCGTGCGCGCGCATGTCGTCCGCGAGGTGTTCGACCTGGCAGGCGAAGGCGGGCGTGGCCTTGCCGATGTCGTGGGTGGCGGCGAGCCAGACCGCAAGGAGGCGGGCGTCGTCGGGGCCCTGCGGGAGCGCGGCGCTGACGTGATCGCGCACCTGGGCGGGAAGCCACTCGTCCCAGAGCTTGTCCGCGACGGCGGCGCTGTCGGCCATGTGGCGGTGCAGCGGAAGCCAGCCGTCGGACTCGAAGTCGTGTTTGGCCCACACTGCGCGAGCGGCAGGGGACAACGTGGCAGCCCAGGTCAAGGGCTGTCCGGGAAGGGTCATGCCGGATATTCAACCGAACCCGGGTGAGGTTTCGCGGACTTTCTCGAACATTAGTCCGACCACTTTTGGCCAGTTGCTACTCGCGGGTTCAGCCACGGAATCGGGACTCGTGTGGTATCTGGTCCCGTGGGTGTCGCGCGCGGCAGGAGTAGCTGGGGTGGGTGGTGGGGGCACGGGTCCATCCCCGCGTGAGGCGGGGAGCAGTTTGCCGCACCCCAGATGACGAGTACCTGCAAGGGTCCATCCCCGCGTGCGCGGGGAGCAGCCAGCGGGCGGGGGCGGCGGCCTGGGCGAGGGCCCATCCCCGCGTGCGCGGGGAGCAGCCAGCGGGCGGGGGCGGCGGCCTGGGCGAGGGCCCATCCCCGCGTGCGCGGGGAGCAGGACCAGGCCATCCCGCAGTTCCGGTACGGGATGGGTCCATCCCCGCGTGCGCGGGGAGCAGTCATCGTCGGGCTGTTCATGAAGTGGCACCCGGGGTCCATCCCCGCGTGCGCGGGGAGCAGATCACATATGCCTCCGCCACCTCCGGTGCACCAGGTCCATCCCCGCGTGCGCGGGGAGCAGCAGCGTATGGTGCGCGGATTCCGGGGGCGAGCGGGTCCATCCCCGCGTGCGCGGGGAGCAGAGTGCGCTCCCGTAGGCCTTCTTCGTGTTCGCGGGTCCATCCCCGCGTGCGCGGGGAGCAGAGGGAGGACGCCGCGCGGACCTCCGCCAGCCAGGGTCCATCCCCGCGTGCGCGGGGAGCAGGGCATCGAGCTGTGGACCGGCCAGCGGATCCGGGGTCCATCCCCGCGTGCGCGGGGAGCAGAAGGCGGTGCCGCTGATGTCGCCCCGGACGCCGGGTCCATCCCCGCGTGCGCGGGGAGCAGGACGACGCCGTCGAGGCCGACGGGTTCGGCACGGGTCCATCCC
Organism: Nocardiopsis sp. NPDC055824; assembly: GCF_053616335.1. NCBI lineage: Bacteria > Bacillati > Actinomycetota > Actinomycetes > Streptosporangiales > Nocardiopsidaceae > Nocardiopsis > Nocardiopsis sp. NPDC055824. The sequence goes on along the minus strand of NZ_JBSHDN010000019.1, from coordinate 34,268 downwards.
CGCGTGCGCGGGGAGCAGGACGGCAGGGTCACCCTCATGCCGTCTCCGAAGGGTCCATCCCCGCGTGCGCGGGGAGCAGCACGCGTCGAGTACGAGGGAGTCCGGACGGCGGGGTCCATCCCCGCGTGCGCGGGGAGCAGCGCGAGAAGCTGAGCCGGGAGCTGGGCATCCGGGGTCCATCCCCGCGTGCGCGGGGAGCAGTCCAGGGAGAACGTACAGCTCCTGATGTCGGCGGGTCCATCCCCGCGTGCGCGGGGAGCAGGGTTCCTGGCAGTCCTTGCCGCACAGGGCCGTGGGTCCATCCCCGCGTGCGCGGGGAGCAGTCGTTCATGCCCTCGCGGAAGGTCGCTTCGCCGGGTCCATCCCCGCGTGCGCGGGGAGCAGTCGGCGGCCTGGTTCTCGCCCCAGCTGCCCAGGGGTCCATCCCCGCGTGCGCGGGGAGCAGAGGTGGGCCCGCAGGCTCGTGGCGTCACCGAGGGGTCCATCCCCGCGTGCGCGGGGAGCAGCGGTCCAAGGCGTCACGCATCGAATGGCCGCTGGGTCCATCCCCGCGTGCGCGGGGAGCAGACCACCACGTGGCCCACCGGGGCGGGCCGCCCGGGTCCATCCCCGCGTGCGCGGGGAGCAGATGTCCACGGCTGCGATTATCTGGGCCGGGTTGGGTCCATCCCCGCGTGCGCGGGGAGCAGCCGTGCCGGACCTTGTACGACGTCGCCGATTTGGGTCCATCCCCGCGTGCGCGGGGAGCAGCGCCGTGATGACGACGTGATCACCCACAGGCAGGGTCCATCCCCGCGTGCGCGGGGAGCAGTCATCCTGGGGAACGCCCGCGCGCTGGCGAAGAGGTCCATCCCCGCGTGCGCGGGGAGCAGCCACCGACGTCCGGGAGATTGAACGGGTCCCCGGGTCCATCCCCGCGTGCGCGGGGAGCAGGTAACCGGGGAGATGGCCGCGCCGCGGTAGGCGGG
>NZ_JBSHDN010000019.1:0-33203 GCF_053616335.1 Nocardiopsis sp. NPDC055824 | reverse complement strand
CGGTCCATCCCCGCGTGCGCGGGGAGCAGACGCCGCCGTGGGCCGCCGCATCGGCAAGTCCGGGGCGGGTCCATCCCCGCGTGCGCGGGGAGCAGACGCCGCCGTGGGCCGCCGCATCGGCAAGTCCGGGGCGGGTCCATCCCCGCGTGCGCGGGGAGCAGAGGGTGGACACCAGGCCGACCGAATCCGAAGCGGGTCCATCCCCGCGTGCGCGGGGAGCAGGGTGCGCACGGGCGCCCCGGTGAGCTTCTCCAGGGTCCATCCCCGCGTGCGCGGGGAGCAGCTTCTCGGCCAGCGGGCGAATTTCCCTCAGGAGGGTCCATCCCCGCGTGCGCGGGGAGCAGGGGTTCGTCGCCGTCGAGCTGGTTCCCGGCGAGGGTCCATCCCCGCGTGCGCGGGGAGCAGGGTCGATGACCTGCGAACTTACCAGCGACAAGCAGCCGTTTTTCCAACTTCTCAAAAAACAGCCATAAGGAACACCAGAACCTATACTGCACACACGAGAATAAAACCGCACTTCAATCACTCTTCCGCACTTCGCGGATGAAGACATCCCACTCCCTGACAGGGAAGGCAAGAAAACCGAGTTCTGGATGCTTGGAGTCTCGCATCGCCGTGGCGTCGTCCAGGTCGGATACCTCGACGCAGTTGGACGAGGTCCCGCTGTAGCTCGACCTCGACCAACGCGACCCACAACCACCGACTCGCACAGTGTTGCCCTCCGTGCAAGGAACCAACAAACAGGAAGAGGCCCGACTCCTTGAGGCGTCGGGCCGTATATGCCCTTAGTCGGGCACCGCGAACTTGTAGTCGAAAACAGCCATGTCACCCCGGATGAGGAACTGAGCCACATCAAGAGGACCGTCGTCCGTGTGGTAAGTACGGATGACCTCGAAAATGGGCGTGCCCGGCGGAATCTGGAGACGCCCCGCCTCCGGACCTGTGGGCATGCGGGTGCTGATCTCTTCCTGAACCTCGCGCACGGGGCTGATCGCGTTGATACGCGCGATGTGCCCTCCCGCACCCTCTCCGGCGATCAGAGCCGGAGAGCGCTCGCCCGTGCCAAGGCTGAAGTAGCTGTCAGCGGACTGGTTGATGGTTCCGTCAAGCTTCGTGACGCGCTTGCGGACATAAACGAGATCGCCCACGTTGACGTCCGGCAGGCGTTCGGCCACGAAGACCGGCGCAGGCACTTGACTGGTCTGAGCTTCCTGCTCCACGGCCTTACCCTGGTCGGCACCCTCCGCACTCAGTAGAGGCTGAGGCTTGGCACCGGCCCAAACGGACTTGCTGTAACGCTGGATACCGTATCGGCGCACCTGCTTCTGCTCCCTTACGTAAGTACCACTGCCCTTCCTGCTACTCAGGATCCCCTCCTGTCGCAGCAGGTCGATGGAGCGACGGGCCACCATCATGCTCACTCCGTACTCAGCGGCGATCGTGTTGAGCGTAGGAAGCTTGTCGCCCGGGTTGAGGTCACCCCGTCGAATCTGGTTGCGCAGGTCATCCGCGATGCGGACCTGCAACGGGCGGGCATCTGTGGTCTCGTCACTCATGACTCTCACACTAGCGGCACGCATGTTTGTATACAAACCACTTGCACGTGAGCCTGCCATGCGCTCTAATCCTTGTAAGCAAGCATACAAACTTTGCCGACTCACCTTGGAATCGCAGGGATACCGCCATGCCCGAAGGCGACCACGGAGAGTTGACCAGCCCATACCCAGGAGGAGCGTCATGGCAGTTGGCAGGACTGAGCGTGCGACTACGAGCGGGGACGGCCCCGTCTCGGGGTGGGAGCGGTACGGGGAACGGGTGCGGGCGGCGCGCGAGCGGCTCGACCTTTCCGTCGAGTACGTCGCCAAGAAAGCCCTGACGTACGCGAACATGGTCCGCGACATCGAGGCCGGCACCTCCGAGCCGGACAGCACCGTCATCCGCCACCTGGACAAGGTCCTGGAAGCGGAGGGCGTCCTGTGGGACGCCTGGGCACAGATCTTCCTCAGCTCCCGTCTCCAGGCCGGGGCGACCGTGGCCGACCTCCTGTTCCACACCTACCAGGTCCGCCACTACGCGCCCCTGGTCCTGCCCGACGGCTACCTCACCGAGGAGTACGCCCGCGCCCTCCTCCGGGCGGAGCGTCCGATGGAGTCGAGTTCCTTTCTCACCGACCGCCCTGCGGTGCGCGAGGTCTCGGGCCTGTTCTCCGGAGCGCCCTACTACTGCCTGATCGTCGACGAGGCCGCCCTCACCCGCCCCGTAGCCCCGCCCAAGGTCATGCGCGAACAGCTCACCCACCTGCGCAAGCTCGCCATGACGGACAGCGTCACCGTCCACGTCATCCCGGAAGGCACGGCTCCCCACCCCGGCCTGCGCGGCGCGTTCTGGACCCTGTCCTTCTCACCCCGGCACAACCTGGCCTACACTCCACTCCCCCACGGCCCCGGCCATCTCGTCACCGACGCCACCCAGGTCAAGAGCTACAGCGACCTCTTCGCCACCCTCCAGGGCGTCTCCCTGCCCGCCGCGAGTTCCCTGCGTGTCCTGGACGAGGCGATCGAACGCTTCCCGGACAAGCCCAGGCCGCGTGCCATCACGACCGGACCCGCCGACGACGGGATCGGCTCGGCGCTTCGTCCCTCGCAGAGCACGGCCACACCGGCCTGACAGCCGCGCCCCCGTGTCCCTGGCCGGACACACGAATGCCCCGGCGGGTGTTAAAAGCACCCCCAGGGCTCGGCCAGCACCCATCACCCCTTAACGAAGGAGATGCCGACATGACCATTGTGCCGCAGCCCCCTGCAGCCTCCCCCGCCCCGGCCGCGCCCGGCCCCCGCTGGGAACCGCGCCTGTACCCAGGAACCCTGGCCACCACCAGCCGGGTCCGCTCCGAACTGCGCACCGACCTGGGCCGGCTCGCCGGGATCGAACCTGACCTGGTGGAGACCGTCGTGCTCTGCGCGAGCGAGATGTTCGCCAATGCCGTCGAGCACTCGCGGTCGGGCGAGGAGGACGGGCGGGTCATCCGCACCCTGGCGGTTCCCGCCGTTTCCCTGGCCGGGGCCGCCCTGCGCCTGTCGATCATCGACGACGGGACACGGGTCTCCCGCCCCCGGATTCCGCGCCAGCGCACCCGCGAGGAGTGGCAGGAAGCCGAACGCGGGCGCGGCCTGCTCCTCGTCGACCACCTGGCCACAGCGTGGGGAGCCCGCCGGGTCGTGGACTTCCCCTTCTGCGAAGGACTGGGCACCGTGATCTGGGCCGAGTTCGCCCTGGCCCCCGCTTCGAGCCCCGGGGACGAACGATGACCATCTCCCCCGCACGATTGGCTCCCGGGGACCGCTCCGTCCTGGACGCGCCCCGGGGACAGCGCTTCTCACATCCGCGAATACCGGCCGCCTCCACCAGGGAAGAACTCCTCCTCGCCCAGATGGGCGACAACCCGCGCGTGGCCTACCGGCAGCGCCACGGGATCCTGCCCGCGTGGATGGAGGTCCAGCACGCCCGCCTCTCCCTCGCCGCCGTGGAGACGCGGACTGCGGCCCCGCCGACTCGCCCCCGTCATCGCTCCCATCGCAAGGTCTGTGAAAGCGGAAGCCTTGGCCTGGCCCTGTGCTGCCACGTCCTCGCGGCGGCACTCGGGGCCTTCGCGCACCACGTGCTCTCGCCCCTTCTCTGACGGGTCACCCCCGTGTCGGGGGCAGGCGGCAGGATTCTGGGGCTCTGATTTCCGACCTGGAAGGAAAGCCTGCCACTGCTAGAATCCATACCGACGACAAGGCCTCCCCGGGCCGGACACACCTCCGCCGGGGAGGCTTTTTCGTGCCCGAGATCGACGATTCAGGGGTGTCAGCTCTCCTTTCCGACGCCGTTCACGCCAACGTGTGACGTCGACGGAGAGGAGGCCTCCGGTCAGCCATTCATGCAGAGGAGTCCCATGTCAGACGTCTCCGTGCGCCTCGCACACACCGCTGATCACCTTGTCGTGGAGCGGCTGTGGCTGATGTTCAGCCATGACATGTCGGAGTTCCGCGGACTGTTGCCCGGCCCGGACGGGGTCTTCCGCGGCGAACGGCTCCGGGCGGCCTTCACCGACTCCGACTGGGCGCCGTACGTGGCGACGATCGGCGACCGACCCGTCGGCTTCGTGTTCGTGCGCGGGTTGTGCGGACGAGAACGGGTGCTGAACAGCTTCTTTGTGGTGCGGGGAGCGCGAAGGTCAGGGGTCGGGCTGCGCATGGTTCGCGAGGTCGTGGCCAGACATCCCGGGCCGTGGGCGGTCGCCTTCCAGGACGCCAACACGGCCGCGGTGCGGTTCTGGCGCCGGGCCGCGACGGAGATCGCCGGTGACGCCTGGTCCGAGGAACGCCGGCCGGTGCCGGGGCGGAAGGACATGCCTCCTGATGTGTGGATCTCGTTCGACACATCCGTCCGGAGCGGAGGCTGAGCCAGCGGAACGGCTGGGGCTCGTGGATGGCAGCCCATCCCCGCGTGCGCGGGGAGCAGCAGGCCGGGATGGTCGAACAGCTGGTGGAGGAGGGCCCATCCCCGCGTGCGGCGGGGAGCAGACGGAGATGCGGGCCATGTTCTGCCTCGTTTCGGGTCCATCCCCGCGTGCGCGGGGAGCAGCAGGAGATGAACATCGCGCACCAGGGCTGGGAGGGTCCATCCCCGCGTGCGCGGGGAGCAGGGCGCGAAGGCGGGCGGCCGGGGGTTGGGCCGGGGTCCATCCCCGCGTGCGCGGGGAGCAGTGTCCGGCCCAGGTGCGACACCCCCGACCGCCCCGGCGCGGGGGGTCCATCCCCGCGTGCGCGGGGAGCAGACCCGGCGCGGGTCCCGTGCCTTCAACCCCTCGGGTCCATCCCCGCGTGCGCGGGGAGCAGGCGGCGTCGGACGAGCGCGTCGGTGTCCACCGGGGTCCATCCCCGCGTGCGCGGGGAGCAGACTCGATGACCTGCGCACTTACCAGTGATAAGCGGTCGTTTTTGCAACTTGTTGAGAATTAGACACTCGGAACAAAAAGCAAGAAATGCCCATTATCCCCCACAAGTTCATACATCACCCAGGACTTCCCCGGCGCAATCCTGGAGCGGCGCCACGGGACACTTTTCCATACGTCGCGCAGTGCCGTCCGTTGGCCGTTGAAAGCCCGCTTCCCCAGAGAGGGCGTAGAGCCACCGTCGTGGTTCGGCACGCGTCCCCGGCTCCGCGTTCCGGAAGACCGGAGGACCGCCGGAGCGGCCTGCCGAACGGACAGCCGTGAAGCACGGTATCCGTCCGGCAGGGCCGCCCGAGATGGGTCTACGGCACGGTGTACCCGGCGGCGCGGAACACCTCGTACCACTCGGGCCGGGTCAGCGGTATGTCCGAGCCCTGAGCCGCCGCGGTGACGCGTTCCGGCGTGGTGGTGCCGATGACCACCTGCATCCGCGCGGGGTGCCTGGTGATCCACGCGGTCGCGATCGCGAGCGGCGGCACGTCGTACTTCGCCGCGAGACGGTCGATGACCGCGTTCAGCTCCGGGAAGCGCGGCGAGCCGAGGAACGGCCCGTCGAAGAAACCGGCCTGGAACGGGGACCACGCCTGCAGGGTGATGTCGTGCAGCCGGCAGTAGTCGACGAGGCCGTCGTCGCGGCTGATCGACTGCTCCAGCCCCTGCATGTTCGCGGCCACGCCCTGGGCGATGAGCGGCGCGTGCGTGATGGAGAGCTGCGCCTGGTTCGCCACGATCGGCTGCCTCACGTAGCGGCGCAGCAGGTCGATCTGTCTCGGCGTGTGGTTCGAGACGCCGAAAGCGCGCACCTTGCCGGCCTCGGCGAGGTCGTCGAACGCGCGCGCCACCTCCTCCGGTTCCACCAGGGCGTCCGGCCGGTGCAGCAGCAGGATGTCGACGTAGTCCGTGTCGAGCGCCTTCAGCGATCCGTGCACCGTCTCCATGATGTGCTCGTAGGAGAAGTCGAAGTACGGGCCGTCGGTGACGATCCCGGCCTTGGTCTGGATCACCAGCCGTTCGCGCTCGGCGGGGCTCAGCCGCATCGCCTCGGCGAAGCGGCGCTCGCAGCCGTGCGGTTCGCTGCCGTAGATGTCGGCGTGGTCGAGGAACGTGATGCCCGCGTCGATCGCCGTGCGGACGAGGGTGCGTACCTCCTCGTCGGTCTTCTCCTGGATGCGCATCAGACCGAGCACCACGTTGGGTGCGGTGATCTTGGTGCCGGGCAGAGTGAAGGTCTTCATGCGCAACTCCCTATCACGGGCGGAAGGCGCAGTGCCGTGCCTGCGGGCGGTAGGACACGAGTGCCGCGCCGGAGCGCACGCGGCCGGGGGCGGGCGGGTGGTGGGAGCTGTTCGCGAGGGACATGGCCTGACCCACGGAACCGCCTACCCGTGCCGGAGCGGGCACGAACCGGGACCGGGATCAGAACCCTGGACGTCGGGGTGGGGCACGGCCCCGCTGCGGCCTTCTGCGGTGACCGCTCCCCCCTCGATCAGGGGCGTGAGGCCGTCGAGCAGGTGCTTCATGCCGAGCTCGAAGACCCCGTGCACGTCGGGCGGCCCCGAGATGCTGAACGTGAGCGGGTACCGGCCCTGTTCGGCGAGCCGGAGGAACTCCGGCCCCCGAGACCGCCACCAGTGCTCGGCGTCCATCCCGAACTCGTAGTCCTCCACCACCGCCCGCGTGGCCTGGAGGGCCATCCCCGAGGTGTAGGCGGACACGAAGGTGAGCACCGCCATGGCCTCGTCCGGTGAACGCCCCTGGGAGCTGACGGCCCTCATCATCCACTCGGCGTTCTCCAGGAGCTGGGGGGACTGGACGGCTCCGGCGAGCATGGTCAGCCGAACGGTCCAGGGGTGCCTCCGGTAGATGCCCCACTCCGTGCGGAGCGCCAGTTCGAGGGCTTCCCGCCAGTCGGCGGGCGACGGTTCGGGAAGTGCGTGCTCCGTGTAGACCTGGTCGATCATCGCCGTCACCAGCGCGTCCTTGTTCGCGACGTGGCGGTACAGGGCCATGGTGCTCACCCCCAGCTGGGTGGCGACCCTGCGCATGGACAGGCCCTCGATGCCCTCGGCGTCGGCGATGGTGATCGCGACCCGGACGATGGCCTCCCTGGTGAGGGCGGTGTCGGCGGCCGGGCGGCGTTCCGTCGGCTCTGGCCGACGCGGGCGTTCCGGCGGAATCCGGTATTCCCTCCGTCCCTGGGAGCCTCGTGGGTCCGGTGCGGAGTCCGGCTCCCTCTTCCGCACGAGAGTCCCCACCCCGCGCACCCCTTCGACCAAGCCCTCCTGGCGCAGGGCCGCGAGCGCCTTGGTGGCGGTGGCCATGGCCACCCCCCACTCGCGCATGATCTCCCTCGTCGAGGGGACGCGATCCCCCGGTCGCAGCTCCCCGGCGTCGATGCGCGCGCGGATGTCGGCGACGACGCGCGCGTAGGGCGGCAGCTCCTGTTTCGCAGTCGTGGACATCACAGACCCCTCGATCCTTCTCCGTTTGCCCAGAGTGTACTAGTGCACGACGGAACATCGAGCACCTCGACAAAAACGCCAGGGCGATCCGAGAAGCCCTTCAATTCCCCTAGTGCACTAGTACTGTTCGACGAAAAAAGCCTTTCAATAGAGGGTTTTCTGAAGCCAGAGCGCGTGTACTCTGTACGCAAGGTGCACCACTCAGAGGCGTACACCTCGGCGCGTACACCGTCCCCCGGAAATCGACGGCCCTTTCGGAGGCCACCATGACCCACACATCCACTGCCGGGCCCGGCACCGCGTCCGCCCCGGACCGACCGCTCCCGCTCGACCGCCGTTCCCTGGCCCCGGACCTGGCACGCGGCGTCATGCTGCTGTTCATCGCGCTCGCCCACACGCACCTGTTCACGGTGTTCATCGGCGGACCCGAGAACATCGCCACCGCCGCGGACCAGCTCACCGTCGCGGGCACGACCATGTTCGTCGACCTGCGCAGCTACCCCATGTTCGCGGCCCTGTTCGGCTACGGCCTGGCCCAGATCCACCGCCGCCGCAGCGAACAGGGATACGCCTGGCCCCGGACCCGCGGCCTCCTGCGCCGGCGCGGCCTGTGGCTGATCGTCTTCGGGCTGGCGCACACGGTGCTGCTCTTCCCCGCGGACATCCTGGCCGTCTACGGCCTGGTGACGCTGCTCCTGATGGGTGTTCTACGGCTGCGCGACCGGACCCTGGTGATCCTGGCGGCGCTCTGGCTCCCCGTGGCCGCCGCCGTCCACGCCCTGGTCGCCAGCGACAACGCCATCACGGGCGGGGGCATGCCGCTGATGCCCGACGGGTTCGCGAACGAACTCCTCTTCCGCCTGACCCTGTTCGCGGTGCTGGCCGTGATCATGTTCATCAGCACCCTCGTGCCGTTCATGATCGGCGTCCTGGCGGCCCGGCACCGGCTCCTGGAGCGGCCCCACGAACACCTGCGACTCCTGCGCACGACCGCGTTCGTGGGCATCCCCCTGGCCGCGCTGGGCGGCCTCCCCCTGGCGCTGGACAAGGCGGGGGTGTGGACCGACGCCACCCCCGGGGACGTCCTGCTCACCAGCGGCCTGCACCAGGTGAGCGGTTACGCGGGCGCCCTGGGCTACGCGGCGCTCATCGGCCTGATCGCGGTCCGCTTCACCGGTCGCCAGGGGCCGGTGACCAACGCCCTGGCAGCGCTCGGACAGCGCTCCATGACCTTCTATCTGGCCCAGTCGGTGGCGTGGGCGGTGTTGTTCTCCTCCTACACGCTCGACGTGCACCTGACGTCGCCTGCCGTGGGCGTGGGTATCGCGGTGGCCGTGTGGCTGACCACGGTGCTGCTCGCCGACCTCATGCGCCGCCGGGGCATGCGCGGGCCGGCCGAGGTGGCGCTGCGCCGCCTCACCTACGGGAGCGGATCGGGCACCGGTGGAGGCAGCGGAAGCAGTCGCGGGTAGGCGGTGGTCGCCCCCGCCAGGCGCGCCGGTCCGGGCGCCCGGCGGGGGCGACGTGCGCGCATTGGCCATCGACCGGTCGGAGGGGCGGTGAGAGTTCACCACCCGGCTCTGCACCGGTCCGCCCGGCTACTGCTCTCGGGCCGCCTCGCCCCTCCTAGCTTCGTGAGGATCGGGCCGCCCGGACGGTCCTCACGGCTTTCCCGCTCAACCCGCACAGTCGGATCGAGTACTGCGTGGGTCGAGAAGGCTGGGGACCGTCCTCGCGGGAGCGGGGATCACCCAGCTGGGAAAATTAGCACTTCGTCATTCCAGCGGGGGGATCGACCGAGGTGAAGACATATTCAGCGGGAACGTTTCCCCACCTTCCATACATGTCCCCGTTGGTCCAATACCACACATTGTTCCCGCCGTTATGCCGGTCTCCACGCCCCCAGCACAGGAAGACGCTTTGCGTTGTTTCGATATAGTCGCGAACTTCACTGTCATAGCTTCGCGTGGCGTACAACGGAGCACCCCCGTAGTTGCCACAGTAGAGCTTGCCGTTGCTGCGAACCTCACATCTCGCCGCAGCCTGGACGCGATCGGTCGTCGATTCCGCAGCGAGAGCCAACGATGCCGGCGACAACAAGGTGGACGCCGCAGCCAGCGCCACCGTCGCGACTGAAATCCGCTTCATGCTCATGAGAGACTTCAAGAGAACTTCCTCAACAAAAGAACCATGTGAATCGCCTTCCCATTCCATTCCCAGGAATGGGAGTACCTACAGTCAGGCTAGGGAGGCGCTTCGCACGTCGCAATACATTTCAGCCGTGGCCGAAATAGCCACCTCAGAAGCCTGTGGCCGTGCAGCTGGACCGCCACAGCCGGTTCTGGCTACGCGGGGAGCAGTCGCCGGTCGCGATCACTTCGCGGGTGCGGGAGGGTCCATCCCCGCGTGCGCGGGGAGCAGAGGTGCGCGATCTCGTCGGCGTTGTCCTTGAGGGGTCCATCCCCGCGTGCGCGGGGAGCAGTGGTCCAGGCGGGCGGGGTCCACGCCCCACAGGGGTCCATCCCCGCGTGCGCGGGGAGCAGTTCGCGAGTCTGCTCGGTTCCCGATCGACGTCGGGTCCATCCCCGCGTGCGCGGGGAGCAGGCAATCGCCCCGGAGATCCCCTCCCTTTGCGGGGGTCCATCCCCGCGTGCGCGGGGAGCAGTAGCGCAGGGTCTCGGACAGGGCGTTGACGGTGGGTCCATCCCCGCGTGCGCGGGGAGCAGTCCGCGCGCTGCTGCTGCTCGTGCTCTCGCTTGGGTCCATCCCCGCGTGCGCGGGGAGCAGCGAGGGCCTGCGCCCCGCTGCGATCGGCGGGCGGGTCCATCCCCGCGTGCGCGGGGAGCAGCGGGGCCTCGACGGCGGCCAGGGTCGGGGGCGGGGTCCATCCCCGCGTGCGCGGGGAGCAGCTCCGCGTCCCGGCGAATCTTCGCGAGCTTCAGGGTCCATCCCCGCGTGCGCGGGGAGCAGGGACCTGTGGATCTCGCCGGTGGGGTCCACCCGGGTCCATCCCCGCGTGCGCGGGGAGCAGCCGCTCCGCCAGCGGCGCCCCGCTCGCGTCCCGGGTCCATCCCCGCGTGCGCGGGGAGCAGCGGGCGGCCCCGCGGGACCGGCCGCGCCGACAGGGTCCATCCCCGCGTGCGCGGGGAGCAGGTCTCCGCCAGCAGCACCGAAGCGGCGAAGCAGGGTCCATCCCCGCGTGCGCGGGGAGCAGACTCGATGACCTGGCAACTTACCAGCGGCAAGCAGCCGATTTTGCAACTTCTCGAGAAACAGTCACAAGCAACAAAAGCCCCAAAAGGAATATCTGCGACGCCAGCCGACACAACGGATGCTCAACCTTCCCCCGAACCGACCGTAGATCTCAGGAAGCGCCCAATTCCTGAAGCCCCCGGAGAAGCAGCGCGACCAGCCTGCGCGGATCGTAGCGCGGGTCCCCGTCCGATCCGATGCAGAGGTTGCCGACGCCGCGCATCAGTTCGTAGGCCTGCACACCCGACCTGACCTCCCCCGCCTCGATCGCCGCGTCGAGCAACTGCTCGGCGACGGGCAGCAGGCGGTCGAGGAAGTACGTGTGGAGCGCGGCGAAGCCGCTGCTGTCCGGTTGCGGCGCGTTCGCGAGTCCGTGCTTGGTGACGAGGAAGTCGACGAACAGGTCGATCCACTGCCGCAGAGCCTCGAACGGCGAGTCGGTCTCGGCCAACAGCCTCGGGCCGGCCTCCGCACAGGCTTCGACCTGGTGGCGGAAGACGGCGACCACGAGGTCCGCTCGCGTCGGGAAGTGGCGGTAGATCGTCCCCATCCCGACCCCCGCCTTGGCGGCGATCTCGCGGATCGGCGCGTCGACGCCCGAGACCACGAAGACCTCGGCCGCTGCGGCGAGGAGCTTCTGCTGGTTGCGCACCGCGTCGGCCCGCTTGCTCGGCCCCGCGGCCTTCCCTGCCTTGTCCGATGCGGGCATACGCCCTCCTTCCTCCAGCCGCCAATGAAGCAGAGCAGTGTTCCACTTGCAAAACGGAACGGCGCTCCGTATCGTAAGCGGAGCAACGTTCCGCTTGTTTCCATCCTACGCCGGACGCCGCCCGGCCGCCCTCACACGCCACCGGCGCCACGAGAGCAGCAGCGAAGGCTTCCGGCACGAACCCCGAAAGACAAGGCACACCATGAGTTCAGCGGCCTCCACCCGCGTCACCGTCGTCCCGCCCGCCCCCGTGCTGTCGTTCAGCCCCGTGGTCCTGCCCGTTCCCGGACGCCCCGTGGACATGCAGGTCCGTGTCACGTCACCCCTGAACGGGACCGACCTGCCGGTCATCCTCCTCTCCCACGGGCACGGCTTCTCGAACAACCTGTCCTCGCTCAACGGCTACGGCCCCCTCGCCAACCTCTGGGCGGCGCTCGGCTTCGTCGTCGTCCAGCCCACCCACCTCAGCTCCGCAACGCTCCGGCACGCGCTCGCGGACACCCCCACGGAACCCATGTCCTGGCGCTCCCGCGCCGAGGACATGACCCACGTCCTCGACCGGCTCGACACGATCGAGAACACCGTGCCGCAGCTCGCCGGACGCGTGGACCAGGGCAGCGTCGCCGTGGCAGGGCACTCGCTCGGCGGCTTCACCGCCGCCCTCCTGCTGGGCGCCCGGGTCACGGACCCCGACACCGGGGAGGAAGTGAACCTCGTCGAACCCCGGATCGGGCAGGGGGTGCTGCTGGCCGCGCCGGGCCGGGGCGGCGACGCCTTGACCGGCCCCATGGTGGAGCGGATCCCGGTCCTGCGGAGCATCGACTTCTCCACGATGGCCACGCCCGCGCTGGTCGTGGCCGGCGACAGGGACGATCCCCGGCACTTCACGGACATGGGGCCGGACTGGTACGCCGACCCCTACCGCCTCTCCCCCGGCCCCAAGACCCTGCTCACCCTGTTCGGCGCCGAGCACGGGCTCGGAGGGGTCGCCGGGTACGACGCCGACGAGACCACGGACGAGAGCCCGGAGCGGGTCGCCGCACTCGGACGGCTCTCCGCTGCCTACCTCCGCAGTCGGTTCCGCCCCGGCGACGACGCGTGGCAGGAGGCGCAGGACGCGCTGACCGGCGGCCCCGAGGGCTTCGGGCGGGTCGAGTCCAAGTAGCGCACGAACCCGGCAGGCCCCTCCCCGCGCGGGGAGGGGCCGCGGCTCCGAGGCGGACCGGGCTGCGAAGAGGGCGCCCCCTCAGATCCAGCCGTGCTCCTCCGCGATGCGAGCGGCCTCGTGGCGGTTGGCCGCGTCGAGCTTCGCGATGGCGGCCGCGAGGTAGTTCCGCACGGTCCCCCGGGACAGGGAGACGCGCCGGGCGATCTCCTCGACGGGCGCGCCGTCGCGCGCGAGGGCGAGCACGTCGGCCTCGCGGGGGCTGAGCGGGGAGTCGCCCGCGCCGATCGCCTCGGCCGCGAGTTCGGGGTCCACATACCTGCCTCCGCCCGCGACCTTGCGCACGACCTCTGCGAAGGTGCGCGAGGAGACGGTCTTGGGCAGGAAACCGCGCACGCCCGCGGCGAGCGCGGACTTCAGGTAGCCGGGGCGCCCGTGCGAGGTCACGATGACGCAGCGGCAGTCCGGCAGCTCGGCCGCCAGGCGCCGGGCCACCTCGATGCCGTCGGGCCCGGGCAGCTGAAGGTCGAGCAGGGCCACGTCCGGGCGGACCCGCAGGGCCGTCGCCAGCGCCTCGTCACCGGACGCCGCCTGGCCGACGACCTCGAAGTCGTCCTCCAGGTCGAGCAGTCCGGCGATGGCGTCGCGGATGAGGTGTTCGTCGTCGGCGACGAGGATGCGGGTCATGCGGTCCCTTCCTCCGGGAGCGGGATCATGGCGTCGAGCAGGAACCAGTCTCCGTCGCGGCGCGCGATGACCTCCCCGCCAAGCGCGCCGATCCGCTCGGACATCGCGCGCAGTCCCGTTCCCCCACCGGCGCCGGCTTCCCCCGCCCCCTCGGATCCGGCACCGTCGTTCGCGATCGTGAGGTGCACCTGCCCGCCCTCCACGGCGGTCGCGAGCGTGACCTGTGCGGCGACCGAGTGGCGCAGGACGTTCGTGACGCCCTCACGGACGACCCAGGCGAGGTCCTCGGCGCGCCCCTCGGGCACCGGGTCCCCGGTCACCGTACAGCGGATGCCGGCGGACTCCAGCAGGGACCGCGCCCCCGCCAGCTCGCTCTCCCAGGTGGTGCGGAGCTCGCCGCGCACGACGTGGCGGACCTCGGTCCCCGCCTCCTCTGCCAGCCGCCGGACCTCGCCGAGCTCACGGGCCGCCCTCTCGTCCTGACCGCGTAGAACGAGCTCCGACGCCAGCGAGCTCTTGAGCGCGATCGTCGCCAGGGTCCGGCCGAACACGTCGTGCAGGTCGCGCGAGATACGCAGGCGCTGGTTCGCGAGCGCCAGCTCGGCACGGACCTCGTGCGCCTTCTGGAGTTCGAGCAGAACCCGAAGCATCCACGAGCTCGACCAGCAGATCCCCAGGACGATGCTGATCACGGCCACCCCGACCAGCAGTTGCACGATGTCCCCCACGCCCATGAACGGGACGGCGACAACGACGACCGCGGCGTTGAGCAGCAGCGCCCGGCGCGCGTCGAGGACGGGGACGAAGCTCGCGGCGGCCGAACCGAGCGCCGCCGCGACCGTCAGGCCCATCGCGGGCAGGGGGACCATGAAGGTCACGGCGACGAAGGCGACGAGGACCAGCGCCCACGCGACGACACCGCCGGTACGAAGCCGTCGTTCGCGACCGACGAGGGTGTCGATGCTCCAGTTCGCGACCAGGGCGTTTCCCGCGAAGAGGACGAGTGACAGCACCATTGCCGCGACCAACGCGGCCAGGGCTCCTCCGGTGGGCCGGTCGGCCTCGATCGCGCTCCGGAGGAGGGTGCCGACCGGGATCGAGACGGCGAGGTACGTGGACCAGCGCACATAGGCCTCGAACCTGCGTGCGCCGACCAGCGGCAGATCACTCATGGCCGCCATTGTCCCGCCCCTCCCGTGCCGTCGGCGGGTCCGAGGGGGTGAGGACAGGTCCTGTCCTGCGTGTGCGCAGCCACACCACCGCCGTGATCACGACGAGGACGAGGCAGGGGATGAGCAGGGCGGCCGACTGGGAGCCCGCCGACCGCTCCAACGCGGGGTTCTGGTCCGCGTGCAGGACGGTGAGCAGGAGGAAGGTGAGCGTGTTGTTCAGGGCGTGGATGACAACCGCGATCTCGATGCCGCCGGTGCGCCAGGTGATGAGGGCCAGGCTGACGGAGAGCGAGAAGCACCAGATGTTGAACCACGGATCGGTCGAGAGGTGGACGACCGTGAAGACCAGGCTGGAGACGAGTACTCCGAGGACCAGCGCCGTGCGCGGCCCGCGCCCCCAGCCCGCGGCGACACGGAACACGAGTCCGCGGAAGCCGTACTCCTCCCCGGCCGACTGCAGGGGCGCCAGCAGGAGGGTGGCGGTGAAGACGGCGATCAGGTCGGTGCTCGACCAGTGGGCCTGATCCATAGGCATGAAGTACAGGCCGACGAGCGAGAGGAGCAGCCAGAGGGGACCGATGATCAGGAACGCCCGGCCGAACACGTCCAACCGGAAGGACGAGACCACGGAGTGCAGCGAGGCGCCTTTCACCCCGTAGAGCCACCGCTGGAGGAGCATGCTCCACGGGATGAGCAGGGCGACCGAGGCCAGATTGGCGGCGTGGTAGAGCGGTGTGTAGTCGGTGCCGCCCAGCGTCGGGTTGGTCCTGCCCGCCTGCGCGTCAACGAACGCGGCAGCGACGGCGATCAGGATGTTGAAGGCGAACAACCCGCCGACCAGGAGCACGATCGCCAGGATGCCGCGACCGATACGGCGCTTGTCGTCGGCGAGCACACGGTGGTACTCCACACCCGGCGGGACCGGTCGTGGGCCGCGACGGCGCGGGGGCGGCGGGGTCTCCACGGAGTTGCCGTCCCGGCTCGTGGGGGACGGTGGAACCGCTGGTCGTGACGGTGTCGTCGGGGCGGAGAGGTCGTCGTTGCGGCTCATGCCACGAACGTATTTCCGCGCGAGCCCGTAACCGAGTGCCACCGATCACGGGATTCGTCTGCGATCCGCACGGGTCGGGCATGACAGATGTCATGCGAGGTCGAGGGGCGCGGCGTGAGCATGGAGGGTGGATCCCCGCAGAGGTGGGGAGCAGGTCGGGGCGCGAGCAGGACCACGTGCTCGCGGCGGGTCCATCCCCGCGTGCGCGGGGAGCAGACCGGCGGTGACTACTACTTCGGCCGGCGGAAGGGTCCATCCCCGCGTGCGCGGGGACCAGCGCACCGGCGCGAAGGCGGGCGGCGGGCGGGGGGGTCCATCCCCGCGTGCGCGGGGAGCAGGGCGGTCCGGGGCGCTCGCCGGGATGGGCGGGGGGTCCATCCCCGCGTGCGCGGGGAGCAGCTCGAGGAGCCGGATCACGGTGTCGCCGGCGCGGGTCCATCCCCGCGTGCGCGGGGAGCAGGGCCTGGCCTTCCTCCAGGGAGGAGCGGGCGAGGGTCCATCCCCGCGTGCGCGGGGAGCAGGCATCCCTTGCCGAGGCACTCCTGATGCCCGAGGGTCCATCCCCGCGTGCGCGGGGAGCAGTCCCCGAACTCCTCCTCCGCCACGATCTCTTCGGGTCCATCCCCGCGTGCGCGGGGAGCAGAGCGGATAACCAGGGAACTTACCAGCGGCAAGCAGTCATTTTTCCAACTTCTTGGGTTTCGGACAATCGCCCCAAGAAGGCATGGAAATTCACTTCCGCCAAGTTCACTCCCATAAGGACACAGAACGCCTTCCAGTCCGACCCGAGTCATGATCCACTGATGTCCGTCATACCCTGGGACTCTACATAGGTCGGGAAGGACACACTCTCCTCCAACGCGAGTCCCTGTCACTCCAGATAGGAAACCGAGCCCTCCTTCACGGCCCCTCGGCTAATCTGCGTACCGTCAGGACGGTAGTTCAGGAGAACGATTCACTCACCGTCGAACATCCAGAAGTCGTCGTCCAGGGCTACCGGTTGACGGACCGGGAGGCTCTGGCACAGTTGTCGGACGTCCTCCCCGACGAGCAGTTCGTCGTGGTGCCCCGTGAACTTCTGACCCGCTTCGCCCCCAAGGAGTGGCGTGCCCGATCTCGTGTCCGGCGAGGCCTTCAACGATCTCTTCCGCGCCTACCGCTATACCGCGTGGCGGTTGGAGACGCGGAGCTTCTACGGAGTCCTGGAGGAGAACGAGCCCTTCCAGAGGTGGCTCACCGGCGACGACTCCGACATCGAGTGGTTCAAGCCGTGGCTGAGCATGATGCGCGACGAGCTGGCCACCGGGAAACGCATGGAGCGGGTCCGCATCATCGACGACCCTCCCTCGGACTACCTGCGCTGGGAGCTGTGGGGCACTCCCTACAACCTGGGGGTGGGAGAGGACATCCGCTACCTCCCCAGGAAGCACTCTGTGGTCGACTCGCTCCCTGACGAGGACTTCTGGGTGTTCGACAGCCGAACGGTCGCCCGGCTCCACTTCGACGAGGACGGCAACGTGCTCGGCGCGGCTCTGAGCGAGGATCCCGCCGAAGTCGTTCGCGCCCTGCAGGCACGCGATGCGGCCTGGCACCATGCCCTGACGTTCACGGAGTACATGGCGACCAGATCTGCATGACCGGTTACCCGACAGCCCGTGTCCCCCTGGGGGCAAGGGCACCTTGAGCTTCGATCGCCCCTCAAGGTCACGAGCGCCCCCATGCGCGTATCTGATCGCGGCCGGTGTCGCCGAACAGCGCATGCTCCTCGTACATCGCGAACAATTCACGGTACGCCTTCACATCACGCGCATCGCGGAAGGCCAACCGACCCGTGAAGATCTCGACTGTCGCAAGGCGGTCGTCGTAGACAGTGAACGTGTTCATCGGACCGCGCGGCAGGAGCACACCGAGTGGGATCACGCCCAGGCGAACGTTCTGCCATCGGGACACCTCGAGCAGTCGTTCCCTCTGCGCAGCCATACCGCCCGGGGGCAGGATCGCCCATCGGACAGCCTGTTCCGTCAGCAGGAACGTGAAAGAACGGGTGCCTTCCCTCAAGATGGCCTGCCGGTCGATCTTCTTCGCCACGGTGGAGGAAACATGCCCGGGAGAGTGGGTGAGGCTCGCTTTGATGTAGGCGGGCGTGGCCAGCAGCCCGGTCACCATCGTCGGGAGGAAGAAGCGGATCTCCGACGCCGCCGACTCCAGAACCTTGAGTTCGCTCTGACGGGTCTCCAGCCCCTTACGCCAGAGCGTCCGCTTGTCCTGCCATTCTGTGTTGGCCAGTTTGGCCCGTTGCAGTACCCGCGCAGCCTGTTCAGCCGTAGCACCGAGCGCGGTGAGGATACGATCCAGGTCGACCAAGGTAGGGGTGAGTCGGCCCGTTTCGATCTTGCTGATCTTGCTCTGCGATATGGAACAGCGCCGAGCCAGCCGGTCTCCGGAGAGACCGGCTGCCCGGCGCAGTTCACGCAGTTCCGCCCCGAGATCGTCTCGGGCCGCTGCCAGTTCCTCAGGTTCTAGCGCCACCCTGCGACTCTACGTAGGCTGCGAAGGGGATGCTCTCCTCGACCGCGATCCGCTGCCACTCCTGGTATTCGGCAGGAGCCTCGTCCACCAGTTCGCGGTTGATCTGCGTACCGTCAGGGCGATAGTTCAGGCGGACGATCCGCTCCCTGTCGAACATCCAGAAGTCGAAGTCCGGCAGTCCCAGATCTCGCCCGGTGAGGTCGAGAATCCGGATGTCCTCACCAGCTGCGATGTTGCCGGGAATCCCCCAGGCGAACTGGTAGCGCTGATAATCGGTCAACGGCCGACGCACGACACGGACACGTCCGACGCACTTGCCATCAGCCAGATATCCCCTGATCCGTTCATGCCACCTGGAGTTGTGCCCCTCCGGCTTCGGTTCACCACGGAGGAAACGGGAAAAGCTCCCGACCTCTCCCGGCATGGTGTAGGTGGACTGAACTTCTAGCCTCCACGCCTCCGAACCGAAACCGTCGAACACCTTTCTCCACGAATCACCATCCAAGAGCATCGAAAGCCTCCCTGAGAACAGACTGAGGTATCTCGACCGCGGATTCTCCGTCGGGCGGGGTGAAACCGGCGTAGAGGGCGCCCTGGACAACAACGCCCCCGCCCTCCGAGAGGTAGACGTTGGGGCAGTCATCGTCGTCGCAGACGGGGCCGCCACCACCAGTGAGACGGGTGAGACCGGGCTTGTGCACCACGCACACTCCTGCCAGGTGGTCCGAAGGGGTTCGATCAACAATACCCAAGTGACCCATCCACCTTCCACTACGGACGAGGAAAATTCCCGAAGTGGAATAAAGTCGTTCCACCTCGCTTACGACGCAGGGATCGAAAATATTCCTTTTCGGGAATGCCACCGAACCCCGAACCTGTTTCCCATACGCTCATAGCGTCCACAGGACACGCCTTACCACAGGAACAAATAGCCACAAAGGGAACTTCCAAGGATGCTCAACCAGGAAACCAAAACTGACGACTCGTCCGCGACAGAAAACTTCCGTCCGTTCGGCCTGAGCCGCTGCACGGTTCCCCAGCACGATTCCGGCTACGACGTCTCCGGGATCACCTACGACCCGAAGTCCCAGATGTCCTTGCTTTCCGGCAGGCCGCTCATCGAGCAGCCGATCCTCGGCACCGCCGTACAGTGCACGGTCACCACCACCGAGGACATGCAGGCGTGGACCGACCAGGTCTCGGACTCCTGAGCGGAAGAGGACACCCGTGACCGTTCTGGTTCTCACCCGCCCGCTGGATCCCACCGCCGACCTGGTCATCCACGAACTCCACCGGAGCGGAACACCGGTTCTCCGCTGTGATCCCGGGGACTTTCCCGGAACGCTCGAATTGGAGGCCCGCATCTCGACGACAGGAGCGGTCACGGGCACCTTGCGCACGCAAGAGCGCGAAGTGGACCTCGCAGAGATTCGTTCGGTGTATCACCGGCGTCCCACCTCTCCACGCTCGCATCCAGCACTGGACGAACGCGATCGGCTGTGGTCGGAGCGTGAGGCCGGCGCCGGGCTCAACGGTGTACTCGACGCGCTCAACTGCCGATGGATCAACCGCCCGCGCCACAACACTGCAGCAGAACGCAAGCCACGACAGCTCGTAGCAGCGGCACGCGTCGGGCTGAGCGTGCCGGAAAGCCTTGTGACCAACACGGTGGAGGCCGCGCGCGAGTTCGCCGCCACAGCCCGCACCATGGTCTACAAGTCCATGACAGGTGGTCCTACCCCTGGTGAAGCCCTTGAGAGAGCTGAGGCCCTCTACACCACAATCGTCACTGCGGACGAACTGACACCCGGCGTGGGACACACCGCACACCTGTTCCAGGTGTGGGTCGACAAAGCCTACGAGGTACGGGTCACGGTGGCCGGGGAAATGGTGTTCGCGGTTCGCATCGATGCCGCCAGCCCGACCGCGCGCATCGACTGGAGGGCCGACTACCGGCATCTCTCCTACCTACCGGTCGAGCCTCCCGCAGAGGTGTCCAAAGCGGTCAGGAAGCTGATGCGTGAGCTCCATCTGACTTTCGGGGCCCTCGACTTCGTAGTGACACCTGATGGCAGGTGGGTGTTCCTGGAACTCAATCCCAACGGCCAATGGGGATGGATACAGCTCGCCACGGGCCTCCCCATCGCCGAGGCGATAGCCGACAACCTACGAGAAAGCAGTCTGTGATGCCCTCACCCTCTTCCGGACAGACACCGGCTCCCCCCGGGCACGCCGACCGATTGGCCGCGGAACTGGTCACCAAGGGCAGTCTCCGTTCCCCGGCGTGGCGTCACGCCTTCGCCACCGTTCCGCGGCACTTGTTCGTGCCGGCATTCCACGTTCGCACCGCGAAGGGCACTGCTTCCTACACCGATGAGGCACCGGGCTGGCTGGAGGCGGTCTACCGTGACGACACACTCATCACCAGGTTCTCTGACGAAGGACTGGCGGTCAGCTCCTCCACCGAACCCTCACTGATGGCTCTGATGCTGGAGAACCTCCAGTTGGAAGACGGCATGCGGGTCCTGGAGATAGGGACAGGGACCGGCTACAACGTCGCGTTGCTGAGCGAGCGTCTGGGCTCAGGACTCGTGACGTCTCTGGACCGAGATCCCGACCTGGTCGAACAGGCTCGCGCCGCCTTGGCCGCAGCTGGATACAGGCCCACCGTGGTCATCGGAGACGGGGCGGAAGGCTACCCGGGCAACGCACCCTACGACCGGCTACTGGCTACCTGCGGCCTCGGTCGTGTGCCGGTGTCCTGGCTGAGCCAGCTGAGCACTGATGGAATGATCCTCGCGAACGTAGGACTGGGGTTGGTACGCCTGACCCGCAGGAGCCACCAGTTCGTTCAGGGACCTTTTCTGCCGCAGGCGGCGGCTTTCATGCGACTGCGATCCCCTCTCGCCTCCGGGGTTCCCACCCTCGACAGGGTGCTTGCCGCCACAGGCGGTGACCCCGATGAAGTTCAGCACTTCGAGGATGTACCGGGACTCGACGACCACTTCATGTCCGAGTTCCTGCTGTCCCTGCTTCTGCCTTCCGGGCTTCGTGTCATTCGGCACGAGCCGGGCGGTGCGGTCCACTGTGTGCTGGACGGCGCTTCAGGAGCGTGGTTCCGAGCCATCGTGTCCCCGGACGGACAGGTGTCGGTGGCCCTCAAGGGAAGCGCGCAGAAGTGGAAGCTGTTCGCCGAGATGTTGGGTGTGTGGGCCCGGGAGGGCCGCCCCGGTATCGATCGCTACTGGTTGACGGTCGACCGCTCCGGTGAACACCGTCTCTGCCTCGACGGACCGCGCGGACGCTACGGCTGGGATCTCGACTGACCGCAGCCGCCGCACCCCGGAGGAAGACATCCCCCGCGTGCACGGGGAGCACGTGTTCTCTCATTTCCTGGACCTCCGCCGGACGGGTCCATCCCCGCGTGCGCGGGGAGCACTTGGTCGAAGAACACGCGAGCGGAGATCTCCGAGGTCCATCCCCGCGTGCGCGGGGAGCACCCCGCTCGGGCGCCGGGCCGCACGGAGGTGACGGGTCCATCCCCGCGTGCGCGGGGAGCACACCGACTCGAAGGGCGGTTTGCCGTTGGCCCGGGGTCCATCCCCGCGTGCGCGGGGAGCACCTCGACGAACAGGCCCTCGCAGCTCGGCTGAAGGGTCCATCCCCGCGTGCGCGGGGAGCACCGCTCCCCGCTGATCTTCCAGAGCAGGCGACGGGGTCCATCCCCGCGTGCGCGGGGAGCACAGTGAATGACCTGGGACTCTACCAACGGTGAGCGGTCGTTTTTCCAACTTCTCAAAAATTGGACACCCGACCCGAAAACCGACAACCAACCCGCATGACCACAAACAACTCCGCGGCCGCACCGGACCACGGTCGGAACCCCTGGACCCCGCCGGGACCGGCGGCCGGGGGACGCACCCCCCGGCCGGGTCCCGCCCGGACTACTCTCTGCGCGCCCCCTCGGGCCAGATGACGTTCACGGGGATCCCCCGCTCGGTGGCGAGTCGCACCGCGTCGGCCGTTCCGCCCCCGCCGCCGGACGGCTGCCCGTCCCACACCGCGAAGAGCAGGTCGACCCCGCCGAGCACCGCCTCGTTGGCCTCCTCGTAGGCCTGGCGGCCCGCGGTCAGGCTCATGTACCGCACGTGGTGCGCGCGGACCAGCAGCCGGTCGAAGCCCCCGCGCGCCTCGGGGCCGACCTTGGCCTCGCGGTAGTCGGCGGAGGGGAGCACGACCTCCAGCTGCCCGCCGAGGTCGAGGACCTCCTCGGCGAAGAGCTGGTCCGCGCCGCGCGCGAGGCAGGAGATTCCGACGAGACCGCCGTCGGTGTAGTCTTCCAGTGCGTCTACTAGGGCTTTTCGTACCAGTTCCGCACTGTCAGCGGAGAGGTTCGAGTGGCCAGTGATTCCGATGCGCGTCACTCTGTCCCATTCCTTTCCGTCTACTGGGCAAGCAGAGTACGCGATAACTCGTCACGCGCTTCGGCCACGGTGGGCTGACGGTGGAACGCGGCCGACTCGGTGTACCAGTCGTGTATGCGCCGGCGCACCCTCCCCGAGTCGAGCGAGCGCTGCATGTCCGCGGCCTGCCTGACGACCCGCACCGACTCCTCCGGTTCGTCGAGCAGCAGGTAGGTGCGCCCGAGCCCGACGAGGTCGAAGGCCCGGCTGCGCTTCTTGGCGGGGTCGCGCAGCCTGAGCGCCCGGCCGATGTGCCGGGCGGACTCCTCCGCGAACCTGCGCCGCGCGGCCCGGTCCTCCTGACCTCCCGCGAGGTCCCGGTAGCGCGCCCCCACGACCCCCGACAGCTCGGCGTGGTCGAAGTTGCGCGCCCAGTCCGGCACCTCCCCGCCCCCTCCCCCGTCGAGCAGCTCCTCGGCCTGGGAGACGGTGCGCCGGTAGGCCTCGGTCCGGCCCATCCGGGCGTACGACCAGCCCTCGCGGGTGCGCAGCATCGCGAGGACCCGTTCGGGGGCGCGGTGGGCGTGCGCGCTGTCCAGCGCCAGCCGCGAGATGTCGAGGGCGTCGTCGGGGCGGTGCAGGTCCAGCATCTGGCGGGCCATGTCGGCGAGCACGCCGACCCCGTACAGGCGGTGTTCGGGTCCCGCCTGGTGGATGGCCCGCAGCGAGAAGGTGTAGTACTTCTGCGCGGTGGGGTGGTCCCCGGCGTCGTAGGACATGGCCGCGACGATCTTGGAGAGTTCGGCCATGACCGTGAACAGCCTGGCCTGGACGGGCGCGGGCTGGGCCTCCTCGACCAGTTCGGAGACCTCCGACAGTTGTCCGATCACCGCCTTGCGGCGGATTCCCAGGCGCCACCTGTCGTCCCAGTGGCGCAGCGCCACGGTGGCGGCCTCGATCCTCCCCAGTTCCGATTCCCCGATGGTGCTGGGCCCGTGGCCGGAACCGGCCAGTGTGGGAAGCAGCCAGTGTTCCAGCACTTCCGTCAATGTGGCGCCCATGATGAGAGCACCACCGACCGCGAATGCGTCCCTGCGTTTCATCAGATCCTTCAGCGTGATCTCGGCGATGTCCTGCGCTGTTCTCGGCGCAGACCACAATTCGTCCATGCCGTGCGCTGAAGTGCCTGTACCCCGATCCGCGCCGATATCGCCACCGTCCGATTCGGCGAGTCCGAGAAGCCGGCGGGCGTCGGAGGGCATCGACAGCCCGTCGGCGAGGCGCCGCCAGGTGCGCAGGGCCGTCACGGAGCGCCGTCCGGCCATGATCGCGCTCACGTGCGGCTGGGCGAGGTCGGTGGCGGCGCCGATCGCCTGCTGGCTGGCGCCTGTGTACTGCCTGACCAGGCGAAAAAGGGCGCCCGCGTCCTGGTCGGCGAGGGATCGGCGCACGTCGGCGCGGGACCAGAAGGTGCGTGGCGGAGTCGGGCGGGGGGTGACCGGTAACTCGGGCATTCATACCGCCGGTGTATATCGGCTCGGAATTCCAGGGGCAGGGGCGGACGTCGTTACATCTCCATAGACATCCTTACCCGGAATCGCTTGCCCCCGAAATGGGCGGAAGACCCTGTTTCCGTCTTCTTCGGCGGAGCGCCGAGGAGCGAGATCATGAACCCCACCCCCCACGACGGGCACGGCAGGAACGGTGGCGGCCACAAGCCCGGAGCCGCCGTTTCCGCCACGTGCGCACTCTCCGTTTCCACTACCTGCGAATACTCCCTTCCGTCTCTGGACGGGGACCCGGCTTCCGGCGGGGCCGACCGATGATCCCCGCGCACCGGAGACTCGTCGCCCGCCTGGCGGTGGACGGCGACCTGTCCCCCGCCTGGCGGGGGGCGTTCGAGGCGGTGCCGCGCCACCTGTTCCTGCCGGACGTCATCGACGGGGACGGGGGCGGCCTCCCGGTGGACCGGCGCGACGACGAGACGCGGTGGTGGGAGGCCGCCTACGCCGACCTCCCGGTGGCCGCCCGGGTCGGCGGGGGCGTCGGGGACGGCCGGGGCCCCGGACACCCGGTGACGGCCTCCCCGGCCCCCTCGGGGCTGGCCCGGGTGCTGGACCTGTTACAGGTGTCCCCGGGCATGCGGGTCCTGGAGATCGGCACGGGGACGGGCTACGGCGCGGCCCTGCTGTCGCACCGGCTCGGGGACGACGCCGTGACGTCGGTGGAGATCGACTTCGCGCTCGCCGAGAGCGCCCGGGTCTCGCTGATGGCCGCCGGGTTCGCCCCGCTGGTGGTGAGCGGGGACGGCAAGTACGGCTGGGCGGCCAGGGCCCCGTTCGACCGGGTGTTCAGCTGTGTGGCCGTGCGGCGGGTCCCCTACGCGTGGGTGGCGCAGACACAGCCCGGCGGGCGTGTGCTGACCACATGGGCCAACTCCTTCCACGAGGGGGTGCTGGTCGACCTGGAGGTGGGCGCGTACGGCACGGCGCGCGGCCCGGTGGTGGGGGGCGGGCACGCGTGGGTCCGGCCGGCCCAGGACCCCCTGTCGCTGGTGGACACCTACGTGCGGGCGGACGCGGAGTTCTCGGTCACCCGGACCCGCCTGGGGCCGGAGGAGCCGATGCGGGACCCCCACGGGTCCTTCGCGGTCGGTGTGCGCATGCCCACGGTGGTGCACCGGACGCGGTTCGCCGAGGACCCCGCGGACCCGAGGTACACGGTCTACCTGATCGATCCGCACACGTGGTCGTGGGCCTCGTGGCACATCGACCCCGAGTTCAAGGAAGAGGGCTACGAGGTCCGCCAGCACGGCCCACGACGGCTGTTCCACGAGCTCGAGGCCGCGCACGAGCTGTGGGTGGAGGCCGGCCGCCCGGAGCGCACCCGGTTCGGCCTGACCGTGGCCTTCGACCACCAGCTCGTGTGGCTGGACGACCCCCACGCCGTGTTCGCGTCCAGCCGGTGATCCCCGCCGGGGCGGGCCCCTCCGTCCCGGCCCCTGTCAGACAGCCCCGGGCCACGGCCCGCCGCACAGCTCCAGAGGGAGAAGTCTCATGTCCATCACGCCGTACAGTCCACAGACCGCCGCCCCCGGATGGCGGTGGAGTCCCCGCGTGTACCCGCGCGTCCCGACGGGGGCGAGCCGGGTGAGATCCGAGTTGCGCGCCGACCTGGAGATGCTCACGAACGTCACGGAGGACCTGGTCTCGGACATGGTGCTCTGCGCGAGCGAGATGTTCTCGAGCGCGGTGGAGTACGCCGGGCCCGACGCCCGCGGGGGCCGCATGCTCCGCACACTGACCCTGTACGGCGTGCCCGGCCGGGGGTCGGTGCTGTGCCTGTCGATGGTCGGCGAGGGCGAGCAGAGCACCGTGCCGCACTTCCCGTGCGAGGGCCTGGGCCAGGTGTGGCCGGACGTGGCCCTGGGGCAGGGGCTGGTCCTGATCGACCGCCTCGCGGAGCGCTGGGGCACGCGCCGGGCCCTGTTCCCCGACGAGGGGGTGGGCGCCGCGATCTGGGCGGAGTTCACGGTCCCCGCCGAGTGACCCGGCGCCCCGCCGCTCTCCGCGGGCGCCCCTCACGACCGAAGCCTCCCGGCCCCGTACCAGGCCGGCACGTACGCGGGAGGGGTGCACCTGCACGCGCACCGCAGGTGCACCCGCGCCCGTACGGGGGAACACGGCCGTCGTCGCCCCGCGACGGGCCCGGCCGGGCCGTTCCCTTCCGGAAGCCCCCGGACGGACGGCCTCCCGGGCCGGGCGCGCGGCGGCGCCCGCCGCACCGCCCCGTCCCGGACTACTCCGCCGGCCGCCCGGACCCGCGGCCGTACGCGGCGAGGAACACCCGCACCCCCTCCTCGGCGTGGCGGCGCAGCTCCTCCGGGGGCGGGACGGCCTCGTCGCCCAGGAGCATGGCCCGGTTGACGGGCTCGGCCATGACCAGCCAGTTGAAGTGGGAGGCGGCGGTGGCCGGGTCCGCCACGTCGAGGCGCCCGTTCCCGGCCAGGCGCTCGAACAGGCCGGCCATGGCGCGCATCGCGCGCGCGGGCCCGTTCTCGTGGAGGACCCGGGCGAGTTCGGGGAACCTGGCGACCTCGCCGATGACGAGGCGGCGCAGCCGCATCAGGTCGGGGGTGAGCACCACCGTGAGCTGGCGGTACGCGTAGTCGCACAGGTACTCGGCCAGGTCGTCGTCCTCGGCGGGCTCGGGCAGCCGCTCGTGGACGGTGTCGCCCGCCCCGGAGGTCATGCCGGTGACGATCTCGACGAACAGCGACTCCTTGCTGCCGAAGTGCTTGTAGACGGTCTGCTTGGACACCCCGGAGAACGCGGCGATCTCGTCCATGTTGGTGCCGAGGTAGCCGCCCCGGAGGAAGACCTCCCGCGCCGCGTCCAGGATGGCGCGGCGCTTGCGCGCGGAGCGGCCCCCGCCCTCGGCCCCGCCCGGAGGGTTCTGTGTGTCCGACACCGTCGCGCGACCGCCCGTCCTCGTCGTCCGTCCCGTTTGACCCATTGGTACTGCACGGTCTAGTTTGGTGCAAGTACGGTACTGGACAGTCTAGTTTTGTACCGGCCTCCGCAGAGGCCTTCCGAGGAGATGTGACGACGATGCACGTACAGTTCGCCGAGCTTCCCGTGTTCGACCAGGAACGGGCCAAGGCGTTCTACACCGGCAAGCTCGGCTGCCGGGTGGTCGCGGACGCGCCCATGGGCGACGACGGGTGGCGGTGGATCGAACTCGGCCTCCCGGGCGCCACCACGTCCCTGCACTTCATCCGGCGTGGCGACGAAACCCCCTCCCCCGAACCCGTCATGGTGCTGGTGGACGACGACGTCGCGGGGACGGTCGCCGCGCTCCGGGCCGAGGGGGTCGAGATCGTCACCGAGCCGCAGGAGGCGCCCTACCGGCCGGGGCTCACGGTCGCCGAGTTCCGCGACAGCGAGGGCAACCGCATGGTGGTGAGCAGCAGCGCGTGAACGCCGCCGCGCCCCGCGTCCGCGCACACCCTTCGAGGAGGAGATTCCGATGTCGCACCACGAGCCCGAGGTCCGCACCCTGAAGGTGCCGGGCGCCACGATCCACCACGAGGTCCGCGGCTCCGGCCCGGTGCTGCTGCTGATCCCCGGGGGCCCGCAGGACGCCGGGGTCCTCGCCGGCCTCGCCCGGCGGCTCGCCGACCGGTACACGACCGTCGCCTACGACCCGCGCGGGAACTCGCGCAGCGCCCTGGACGGCGACCCCGTCGAGCAGCGGGTGGACGTGCACGGCGACGACGCCGCCCGCCTGGTCGAGGCGCTGGGCGGCGGCCCCGCGTACGTGTTCGGCACCAGCGGCGGAGGCCAGATCGGCCTGGCCCTGGCGGCCGGGCGCCCCGACCTGGTGAGGGCGCTCGTCGCGCACGAGCCGGCCTGCGTGCTGATGCTCGACGACCCCTCCGACGCCGTGGCCGCGGACCGGCACGTGTACGACACCTACCTGAACGAGGGCGCCGACGCGGCCATCCGCGAGTTCCTGGGGCTCAACGGCCTGGACGCCGGCGAGGGGGCGCAGGGCGACGGCGTCCCCTCCGACCCCGAGGAGGCCGCCACCTTCGAGCGGGTCAGCGCCAACTTCGAGTACTTCCTGGCCCACGGGCTCCTGCCGATCTCCCTGTACCGCCCGGACGTGGAGGCCCTGTCCGGGAACGGGGCCCGGGTGGTGGTGGGGCTCGGCACGGGGTCCGAGGGGGCGCTCATCCACGACATCGGGCTCGCGCTCGCCGGTCGGCTCGGGACGGAGCCGGTCCCCTTCCCGGGCGACCACCTGGGGTACGACACGCACACGGAGGAGTTCGCGGAGGCCCTGCACGGGGCGCTGCGCGCGGGGTGAGGATCCCACACGGCGGGCCCCGGCGGGCCGTTCCGCGGGGGCCCGCGCCCCGCTCGGGCGGGCCGGGCCCCGCGTGCCCGGAGCCGGGCCGCTACAGGCTCGGCGCCAGGCCGAAGTGCGGGAAGAGGGAGGTGTCGAAGAACATCACCGTGTGGGCGACCCCCTCCGGGACGGGGTCCAGGACCTGGAGCCCGAACGCCCGGTGGACGCCGTCGCCGCCGCGCATGTACACCGCGAAGGCGGGCTGTCCGTTGGCGCGGGTCGGCAGCAGGACCATGTCGCCGGGGCCGGAGGCCGGGCAGTGGGTGGAGATGAGGCGGCCGATGTCCCGCGCCCCGCGCACCCACGTGGTGTACGGCGGCATCTCGAACACCGCGTCGGCGGTGAACAGCTCGGTGATCGCGGGGATGTCGTAGGCCTCGAAGGCCTCCACGTACCTGGCGAGGATCTCGCCCTGGCCCGGCGGCGGCTCGGACACCGCCTCCTCGGTGGGCGCCTCGCGCGCCAGGTGGGCGCGGGCCCGCTGGAGCAGGCTGTTGACGGCGGGCACGGAGGTGTCCAGGACGTCCGCGACCTCGGCGGCGCTGAACCGCAGGACGTCGCGCAGGATCAGCACCGCCCTCTGCTTGGCCGGGAGGTACTGGAGCGCGGCGACCAGGGCCAGGCGCACGCTCTCGCGCGCGGCCACGACCGAGCCGGGGTCGTCCGCGCCGACCAGGGCGTCGGGCACCGGTTCCAGCCAGGGGACCTCCGGGCGGTCGGCGAGCTCCCCGTCGGGTGCGGAGGGCCCGCCGAGCCCGGTGGGCAGGGGGCGCCTGCGGCGCCTCTCCAGGGCGGTGAGACAGGCCGTGGTGGCGATCCGGTGGAGCCAGGTGCGCAGGCTGGAGCGGCCCTCGAACCGGTCGAAGCCCTTCCAGGCGCGCAGGTAGGTCTCCTGGACCAGGTCCTCGGCGTCGTGCACCGAACCGAGCATGCGGTAGCAGTGCGCGTACAGCTCGCGCCGGTAGGGGTCGGCGAGCCTGGCGAAGTCCTGGTCGGACGCGTTTTCCACCACGGCTGTCACGTTACGCCTCCTGGATGACAGAACACACGTTGCCGAACGGGTCGGCGAACCACGCCACCGTGGGGGAGCCGTGCACGATCCCCTTGGCGTCCTGGTCGAACCCGTCGTAGCGCAGTGTCCGCACGCCCCGCCGGGCGAGTTCGTCCACGGCCGCCTCGGCGTCGTCGACGACGAGGTTGAGGACGGTGAACACGGCGGGCTCGTGGTCGGGCTTGGGGTAGACGAGGACCGCCCGCCCCTCCCCCAGGTCGATGTCGAACAGGCCCTCGTCCTCCATGCCCTCGACGGGGCCCACGGCCAGGCCGAGGGTGTCGCCGTAGAAGGCGCGCGCCCTCGCGGCGTCGGGGACGGCGAAGGACGCGAAGGCCCTCGTGGTGTCGAACATGGCGTTCTCCCTCATGTTGGCGTTTGTGCTGGTCACAGTGTTGCTGTCGGGGAGGGGCGTGTCCCGCTCACGCGCCGCCCTCCATCTCGGCGCGATGCTCCTCGCTGAGCTGGATGATCTGGACGAGGTTGCCGTCGGGGTCCTTGGCGGTGGCGAACAGGCTGCCGCCGCGGTCCTCCAGGGGCGCGAGCCACTCGGTCCCCGCCCCGTCCATGCGGGCGGCGACGGCGCGGGCGTCGTCCACGTCGAAGTTGAGGATCACCCGGGAGGGCTCGGCGGAGACGGGGCCGACGTCGTCCCGGCGGTCGATGAGCAGGTGGAAGGTGCCGAACCGCAGGACCCGGTAGCCGTCCATGGAGTCGTCGGCCCGGGGGTCCAGGACGGCGGCGTACCAGGCGTGCAGCCGGTCGGGGTCGGTGGTGGCCAGGAGCATGCTGTCGAGGTTGGGGCGGGCCATGGTGTCCTCCGCGGGTCGTCGGCGCCGCTTCCCCGTGAGGGGCTGCGGCCGGGTGTCGTCCCGGGCGTTCCGGGCTCCCACCCGTACAGACACGGTCGGGGGTCAGGACTCATCGGCCGCCGCGCGAACCCCCGCGGACACGTCGTCCGCCGGCGGCGCCCCGGCTCCGGGCCCGGGACCGTCCCCGTTTCCCCCGACCGCGTCCTCCGCGGACGGTGCGGAGCGCAGGAGCACGAGGGCGACCGTCCCGAAGACGACCATGGCCGCGGCGCCGACCGCCCCGGCCGCGTTGAGGCCCAGGGTGAACGCCTCCCGCGCGGGCCCGAGCAACTGGGCGGCCAGGTCGGCGGGCAGCTCCGCGGCGACGGCGACGGCCCCGGCGAGGGTCTCCCCCGCCTGGTCGGGGACGCCCTCGGGGACGGCGGTCCCGGTGCGGTAGACGGCGGCGGCGAGGCTGCCCAGGAGGGCCACGCCCATGGCGATGCCGAACTCCCCGCTGGTCTCGGACATGGCGGCGGCGCCGGCGCGCTCCCTGGGCGCCGCCCCGACGACGATGTCGGTGAGCAGGGCCGCCCCGGGCCCGAGGCCGATCGAGGCCAGGAGGAGCCCGGTGACGACGAGGGGGGTGCCCTGTTCGGCGGGGACCAGGAACAGCAGGACGAACCCGGCGGCGCTGACGAACATGCCGCCGCCGATGACGTTGGCGCGCCCGATCCGGGCCGCCAGGGGCGCGGCGACCAGGGTGGCCGCGACCATGGCGAGCGCCGGGGGCACCTGCCACAGGCCGGCCACCAGCGGCGAGTGTCCCGCGACCAGCTGGAGGTACTGGCTGAGCAGCAGGAACGTGCCGCCCATGGCGACGGCGCCGACCATCATCACCCCCAGGGAGGGGGCGAACGCGGGGCGGCGGAACAGCCTCAGGTCCAGCAGCGGCTCCGTCAGGCGCAGCTGGCGGCGGACGAACACCGCTCCCACCGCGAGTCCGACGGCGACGGCGGCCAGGGGCGCCAGGACGGGGCCTCCGCCCGCGGCGGTCTTGAGGCCGTAGACGACGGGCAGGATCGCGGCCAGGGACAGGGCGACGCCGAACAGGTCGGGGCGGCCCGGCTCCGGGTCCCGGAACTCGGGCAGGAGCAGGGGCGCGCAGACCAGCAGCAGCACCATGACGGGCACGCCGAGCAGGAGGACCGAGCCCCACCAGAACCACTGGAGGAACAGGCCCCCGACGACCGGGCCGAAGGCGGTGCCGCCCATGAAGCAGCTCGTCCACACGGAGATGGCGACCGCCCGCTGTCCCGGGTGGGTGAACATGTTGCTGATCAGGGCGAGGGTGGAGGGCATGAGGGTGGCCCCGGCCACGCCCATGAGCGCGCGGGCGGCGATGAGCGCCTCTGCGGTGGGAGAGAACGCCGCGGCGGCGGAGGCGAGCCCGAAGACGGCGGCGCCGATCATCAGCAGCCGCCTGCGGCCGACCCGGTCGCCGAGGGTCCCCATGGTGACGAGGAACCCGGCGATCATGAAGCCGTAGACGTCCATGATCCAGAGCAGCTGGGGGCCGCTGGGCTCCAGGTCGGCCGCCAGGTGCGGCAGGGCCAGGTAGAGGACGCTCATGTCCAGGGAGAGCAGCAGGGTGGGCAGGGCCAGTACCGCGAGGCCGAGCCAGGTCCGTCCGTCCGCGCGCGGAGGCGCCCCGCCGGTCCGTGTCTTGCCGTTCATCGCGACCTTTCTCCTGGATTTTTCGTTCATGTGTACGGACCAGGAGGGGACCGGGAACTCATCGTCCGGGTCAAAAACAAAGAACGCTTTTCGGGACGTTCATTGACAGACTTCCGCCAACTGCGCTGATAGCGTCAAGCGGCCGACCGGACACGGAGAGTGCCGCACGTGCGCGCCGACGTGTCCCTGTGACAGTTGGGGGAGCGCCCTATGCGAGCCGTGGTCTTCGAGAACTACGAGCAGTTTCCGTCACTCACCGACGTCCCCAAGCCCTCTCCCGGCCCGGGGGAGGTCCTGCTCCGGGTCGCCGGCGCGGGCGCGTGCCACTCCGACGTGAGCGTCTACCGCCACTTCAAGGAGGGGCAGCCGGGGGCGCAGAGGCCGCCGTTCGTCCTGGGCCACGAGAACGCCGGGTGGGTCGAGGAACTCGGCGAGGGCGTGAGCGAGCGCGTGAAGGTCGGCGAGGCCTACCTGGCCTACGGCCCGATCGGCTGCGGCCACTGCCGCAAGTGCGCCAAGGGCCAGGACACCTACTGCGAGAACGTCGCGACCATGCCCTACCTGGCGGTCGGTCTCGGCCGCGACGGCGGCATGGCCGAGTACGTGACCGTGCCCGCCCACCACCTCGTCCCGCTCGGCGACGCCGACCCGGTGGACGCGGCGCCGCTGTCCGACGCGGGGCTGACCCCGTACCACGCCGTCAAGCAGGCGCTGCCGCACCTGGAGGGCGGGGGCCGCCACGCCCTGGTCATCGGCCTGGGCGGGCTGGGACAGATCGGCGTGCAGATCCTGCGCGCGCTCACCGGGGCCACCGTGATCGCGACCGACGTCAAGCCCGAGGCCCGCGCGCGTGCGGAGCAGAACGGGGCGATCACCGTCGGGGCGGGCGCCCGGCAGGCGGAGGAGATCCGCGAGATCACCGGCGGCCGGGGCGTGGACGCCGCCTTCGACTTCGTGGGCATCACCCCGACCATCGCGACGGCGGCGGACACGCTGGCCCAGGGCGGCCGGCTGACGGTCGTGGGCATCGCGGGCGGCACCCGCGAGTTCTCGTTCTTCACCACCCCCTACGAGTCCTACATCACCAACACCTACTGGGGCACGGTGGAGGACCTGTGGGAGGTCGTGGACATGTACCGGGCGGGGCAGATCCGCCCCGACGTGGAGCGGTTCGGCATGGAGGACGCCCTGGAGGCGTACCGGAAGCTGGAGGCGGGCGAGGTCTCCGGACGGGCCGTGGTGGTCCCGCACGGGAGCTGACCCGCCGGGCAGGGGGCGGGGC
>NZ_JBSHDN010000018.1:26841-59284 GCF_053616335.1 Nocardiopsis sp. NPDC055824 | reverse complement strand
GCCCCGACGGGGGTCAGCCCGTGTAGTTCGGGTCCTGCTCGACCGGAGGCGCGGGGGCGGCCTCGGGCGCGACCGGGTCCGGCTCGACGGAGGCCCCCTCGCCCGGGCTCGGCTCCTCGGAGGGGGCCTCCACACCGGGCTCGGGCTCGGCGCACCCCCCCGGCAGGCCGGCCCCGCCCTCCTCGGGGGCGACCACGCCCTCCTCGGGGGCGACCACGCCCTCGGCGGGATCGGCCGGGACGGGCACCGCCGGGCAGTCGCTCTGGGAGGGCGGGACGGCCGGCTCGTCGGCGGCGAACGCCGGGGCGGCGCCGAACAGGGCGAACGCCGCGATGCCGGCGGCGAACAGGCTGGTCTTCAGACGCATGGTGGGTCCTTCTGGTCGTTCGGTGTGTGCGGGGTACCGCCCCGCGCGGCGGTCCGGGGCCGGGGGTCAGCCGGAGATCTCGACCGGCGTGCCGATCGGCAGGTTCTCCGCCATCCACGTGATGTCGTCGTTGGAGACCCGGATGCACCCGTGGCTGACCTGGCGTCCCAGGGCGTCCTCGTCGTCGGTGCCGTGCACCGCGAGCTGGCCGGGGCCGCCCGCGAAGGTCTCCAGCGTCTCGGAGAAGCCGCTCAGCCCGAAGGCGTAGACGCCGTAGTCGCCGTCCGGGTCCGGGGGGCGGAGCAGCTCGGTGAAGTAGTAGCGGCCGGGCGGGGTGGGGGTCTCGTTCGCCCCCGTGCCGATCACCCCGGCGCGCACCTCCTCCTCTCCGTCGTGGACGGTGAACTCGAAGGCCTCCGTGTCGATCTCGACGCGGAACGCGGTGGTGGACAGCTCCACCTCGTCGCTCCTGATCCAGCCCGTGGAACCGTTGGGCCGGACCGGGAGGAGCACCTCCAGCCACTCGCCCTCGTTCCGTTCGACGAGGAACGTGCGGTCCACCCCGAAGTCGTTGGGGCTCGTGAGGGTCTGCGACGCCTCCGCGTCCTCCTTCTCGGCGTGGACGTCGACCTCCCCGCCGACGACCGTGGCGATCTCGACCGCCTCGGCGCCGGCGTCCCCGCTCGCCCCGGCGGCCGGTTCCCCGGTCCCGGGTGCGTCCTCGGACGCGGGTGCGGACGAGCAGGCCGTGAGAGCGGCCAGGGCCGCGGCGGCCGCGAGTGACGGCAGGGCCCCGGTGGTTCGTCGGGGCGGCGTGGATCGACGCATGGAATCCGTCCGGCTTCGTTCGGGGAGACGTCCGGCGGACCGTTTCCCTGCCGGACGGAATCGAAGAATCGCGGACGGATGTGAAGAACCCGTGTGCCCGTCGTGTGTCTCCTGTGTGGTGACCTGGGGCGGCCCGGAACCGCCGGTCCGGGGCCGGTGGGGGACACGTACGATCGAGCCGCGGCCGGCCCCGGGACCGGCCGCCAACCGAGCCGAGCGGAGGTCGCCGTGTGCGCGCATGTGCTGGTCGCGGAGGACGACGTGAACCAGGCCGACCTGATCCGTCGCTACCTGGAGCACGAGGGCCACTTCGTCCGCGTGGTGCACGACGGGCGCGCCGCGGTCGAGGAGCACCACCGCGAGCGGCCCGACCTGGTCGTCCTGGACGTGATGATGCCGGTCATGAGCGGCCTCGAGGCGTGCCGCACGCTCCGCGCGGAGTCGGACGTCGCGGTGCTGATGCTCACCGCGCGCTCCACCGAGGAGGACCTGCTGACCGGCCTGGACCTGGGCGCGGACGACTACGTGACCAAGCCCTACAGCCCGCGTGAGCTGATGGCGCGGGTGCGCACGCTGCTGCGCCGGTCGCGGCGGGACCCCGACGGTCCGGACCGGGTGCTGCGCGCGGGCCCGGTCGCGGTGGACCCGTCACGGCACGCCGTGCGGGTGGACGGCGAGCCGGTGGAGTGCACGCCGGCCGAGTTCCAACTGCTCGCCGCGCTGGCCGCCCGGCCGGGGCGGGTCCTCACCCGGGCCCAGCTGCTGGAGTACATCCACGGCATGAGCCGGTTCATCACCGAGCGCACGATCGACGTCCACGTGAAGAACCTGAGGAAGAAGCTGGAGCCGAACCCCCGCAAGCCGGTGCGGCTGGTCACGGTCTACGGCGTCGGCTACAAGCTCGTCGGGGCCGGCGATGGCACGTCGCCGGGATAGGGACGCCCCGCGGGCCCGCGGCCGCCGGGCGCGTCCCCGGGCCGGGGGAGCCCTGCGGCACAGCCTGCTGGCGCGCCTCCTGGCCAGTTCGGTGCTGGTGGCGGTCTGCTCGATCACCGCGACGGCCTGGCTGGCGGTGCAGGGGACGTCGGAGTCGATCAGCGTCCAGCAGGGCGAGACCCTGGCGGTGGACACCCGCATCCACGACACCCTCGTCGCGTACGCGGCCACCCACCCCGCGTGGGACGGGGTGGGGTCGACGGTGGAGGAGCTGGCGGACGAGACGGGGCGGCGGATCGCCCTGACGACCGAGAGCCACGGCCTGCTGGCGGATTCGGCGGGCGGTGAACGGCCGCTCCCCCACCGCACGTCCTCGGTGATCGACCCGCTGGCGGTGGACGTCACGCTGGCGTCCGACCTCGCGGGGCGCATCGACCCGCGCGCGGTGGGACCGTTCGCCCTGCCCCGGGAGGACCGGTCCCGGCTGCTGGAGGTCGCGGAGTCGGGCGCGGCCTGCCTGAGCGGGGTGTACGGGCTGGCCGCGGAGGTGGAGGCCGGCCCGAGCGGTCGGCCCGCCGTGACCGGGGACCCGGTGGACGACGCCGTGTGGTCCGACTGCGGGCTCGACGCGCTGGACGAGCCGACCGGGAGCGAGCGGGAGGCCCTGGCGGAGTTGAACCGCCTGGTCGCCTCCTGCCTCGACCTCGGGGAGGGCGGGCTGCCCGGGGCGGAGTTCCGCATGGACGGCGCCGCCGGGGTCCCGGTGGCCGAGCCCGTGGGGGACGGGGCCCCGCCGGCGGCGGACGAGGCGCGCGCCCCCCGGGAACCGGTGGAGGAGCGGCCCGGGGACTCCGGGACCGACCCGGGCGTGCCCGCCGTTCCGAGCGAGGAGCCCGCCGACGGCGAATCGGTCGAGGCGCCCGTGGAGGAGCCGGCTCCGCCCGGGCTCCCGGAGGCGCCGATCGCCCCGGGCCAGGAGGCCCCGGCGCCCTCCCCTGCCCCCGACCCCGTGGCCTCGCCGCCGTCCGAGGAGCCGTCCCCTCCCGCGCCCCCGAGGTTCGACGCGCGCACCTCCGCCTGCCTCGACTCCGGTGTCCGCGAACAGCTCGATCCCTACGTGGCCCCCGCCGCGCTGCTGTTCATCGACGACCCGTCGGAGGAGCCGGAGACCGGCCTGTCCCTGTCCCGCGAGGGCCTCCTGCGCGTCGCCGGGGTGGTGCTGCTGGTACTGGTGCTGACGGTGGTGGTGAGCGTGGCCGTGTCGACCCGCCTCGTCCGCCCGGTCCGCGCGCTGACCGACGCCGTGCGGCGCATGCGCGCCGGGCAGGGGACGGCGCGGGTCGAGGTGAGCGACTCGGGGGAGATCGGGCAGCTCGCGGCCGCGTTCAACGAGATGTCGGAGCACCTGGCGCGGTTGGAGGACCAGCGCAAGGCGATGGTCAGCGACGTCTCCCACGAGCTGCGGACACCGCTGAGCAACCTGCGGGGCTGGCTGGAGGCCGCCCAGGACGGGGTCGCGGACCTGGACCGGGAGCGCATGGGGATGCTGGTCGGCGAGACGCTCCTGCTCCAGGACATCATCGACGACCTCCAGGACCTGGCGCTGGCGGACGCGGGGAAGCTGCGGCTGTCCCCGGAGCCGGTCGACGTGGGCGCCCTGGCGGCGCAGGTGGTGGACGGCCAGCGCCTGCGGGCGGAGACGGCGGGGCTGCGGCTGGTCGTGGAGGTGGAGGACGCGGTGGCCGTGGTCGACCGGACCCGGCTGCGCCAGATGGTCGGGAACCTGGTGGGCAACGCGCTGCGGCACACCCCGGCCCCCGGGACGGTCGCCGTCCGGGTGCGGCGCGCGGACGGGATCGCGGGCCCGGCGGGCGGGCCGCCCCGGGACGGCTCCGGCGGCGACGTCGTCGTGGAGGTGGAGGACACGGGGGTCGGCATCGCACGGGAGGACCTCCCGCACGTGTTCGACCGGTTCTGGCGCGCGGACAAGTCGCGCAACAGGCGCACCGGCGGCAGCGGCCTGGGGCTGGCCATCGTGCGCGGCCTGGTGGAGCTGCACGGCGGGTCGGTCTCGGTGGAGAGCGTGCGGGGCGAGGGGACCGTCTTCACGGTGCGCCTGCCCTCGGCAGGCCCTCCGGACCGGCCGGAGCCGCCGGGGCCGTCGGCGTCCTGAGCCCCCGGCCCGGCGCCTCCGGCCCCCGCGGCGGGGGTCCCGGTCCCCTCCGCCTATTCCAGGCCGCGGCGGCGCAGCAGGGGCTCCATCCGCGGCTCGCGGCCGAGGAAGCCGCGGAAGGCCTCCATCGGGTCGGTGCTCCCGCCGACCGAGAGCACCCGCTCCCGGAAGCGCTCACCGTTCTCCCGGGTGGGGCCGCCGTTGGCGGTGAACCACTCCACGGCCTCCGCGGCGAGGACCTCGCTCCACACGTACGAGTAGTAGCCGGCGCTGTAGTCGTTGGAGAACACGTGCATGAAGTAGGCGGTGCGGTAGCGGGGGCGCACCTGCGCCAGGCCGAGGCCCCAGGCCTCCAGGGCCCGCTCCTCGAAGGCGGCCGGGTCCACGGCCTCTCCGGCGCCGATGCGGTGCCAGGACCAGTCGAGCAGCGCCGCCGCGAGGTACTCGACGGTCGCGAAGCCCTGGTTGAACCGCGTGGCCGCGGCCATCCTCTCGACGAGCTCGGCGGGCACGGGTTCGCCGGTCTCGTGGTGCCTGGCGTAATTGGCGAGGACCTCCGGCCGGTGCGCCCACATCTCGTTGGCCTGGGAGGGGAACTCGACGAAGTCGCGGGGGACGCCGGTGCCCGAGAAGCGGGGGAAGCGCACCGCCGAGAACAGGCCGTGCAGGGTGTGGCCGAACTCGTGGAAGGCCGTGCGGACCTCGTCGAGGGTGAGCAGCGTCGGCCCGGACGCGGGCTTGGTGATGTTGAGGTTGTTGACCACCACGGGCCGTTCGTCCAGGAGGAACGACTGGTCGACCAGGTTGTGCATCCAGGCTCCGCCGCGCTTGGTGGGGCGGGCGTAGGGGTCGAGCAGGAACAGCCCGAGCCCGGTCCCGTCCTCCTCGAACACCTCCCACACGCGCACGTCGGGGTGGTAGCCGCGCAGGTCCGTGCGCTCGGCGAAGGTGACGCCGTAGAGGAGGGTGGCGGCGTGGAGGACCCCGTCCCGGTAGACCCGGTCCAGCTCGAAGTAGGGCCGCAGGGCGCCCTTGTCGAAATCGTGGCGCGCCAGTCGGACCTTCTCGGCGTAGAAGGGCCAGTCCCACGGTTCGACGGGGTGTCCGGCGTGCTCGGCGAGCGCCTCGGCCTCCTTCTCGGCGTTGCGGACGGCGGGTCCGACCAGCTGACCGAGCCGTTCCTCGACCGCCCCGACGGTCCTCGCCGTCTGGTCGGAGACCTTGAGGGAGGCGTGGTCGGGGTGGCCGAGGAGGTCGGCCCGCTCGGCCCGCAGCGCGGCGATCCGCGCGGCGGGACCGAGGTTCTCCGGGGCGCGCTCCGTGCTGAGGGTGTACAGCCGCTCGCGGGTGGCGCGGTCGGTGAGCTGGGCGAGCGCGGGCTGCACGGTGAAGTTGAGCAGGGGGAGCACGTACTCCCCGTCCTTCTCGACCGCCCTGATCTGGGCCTCGTCCAGACCGTCGAGCAGTGCGGGGTCGTGTACGACGAGCGCGGACTCCGAGGAGGCGCGGAGCACGTTCTGCGCGAACTCCGTGGCGAGGCCGGCGAGCTCCTCGTTGAGCTGCCGCAGCCCGGCCTGCTGCTCCTCCGTGAGGTCGGCCCCCGCGGCGGTGAAGTCGGTCCTGTACCGCTCCAGGAGGCGGGTCTCCTCCGGCCCCGAGGCGGTGACCTGCTCGATCCGCCGCCACAGGGCGCGGTGGAGGGAGATCGCGTCCCGGTGGTTGGCGGCCCTCGGGGCGATCTCCTTCTCGATCTCCCTGATGCCGTCGGTCGCGTCCGAGCCGGCCAGGGTGCGGAACACGGCCTCGACGCGGCGGAGGGTCCTGCCGGACCGCTCCAGGGCCGCGAGCGTGTTGTCGAAGGTCGGGGGCTCGGGATCGTTCGCGATCGCGTCGACCTCGGCCAGGTGTTCGGCCATGCCCCGCTCGAACGCCGGGAGGAAGTGCTCCTCGCGGATGCTCGCGAAGTCGGGCAGCTGGTAGGGCAGACCACTGGGAGCGAAGAACGGGTTGTCGGTCAAGGCTCGGGCTCCTCGTGATTCGTGCGCGTCGGCCTGGCGGTCCGTGTGCCTGGAATGGACACGTGTGCCGGGAATGCCGGTGCCGTTCTATCGCGGCCTGCCCGCGCTGTCACACCGGTTCCGCCCGGGGCGCGCACGCTCCCGCCTGGAACCGCTGTCCCGTCGGGGTTTCCGGGAACCGGGGTCCCCGCCCGGACGTCCGAGGCGGGGAGGGACGGCTCCCGTTCCCCCTCCCGAGCCCCGGGCACGCGCGGCTCCGGACCGGCCGCACTCCCCCGCAGACGCCCCCGGAGGCCCCTGTGCACCATCCCCCACACCCCCCGCCGTCCGCGCAGCCGGGCCGGGTCCCGCCCCGGACCGCCGGGAGCTACGCCCGGGCGTACCGGCGGCGGCGCGTCATCGGGTTCGTCCTGTTGGGTGCGGCCCTCGCCGTCATGGTGGGGAACGGCGCGACGATGATCGTCGCCGCCGAGGCGGAGGGTCCCTTCGGCCTGTTCAGAGGCATGGCCTGGGCCCGGACCGTCCAGGCCTGGGCCGACACGGTCGGCGTCCTCGCCCTGGTGGCCGTCCCGCCGCTCATGGGGTCGGCCCTGGTGTACACCATGGTGAACCATTGGCCGCCACCGGATCGGATCCCCCCGTGGACGACGCCGGAGGACCTGCGCGCCGCACAGGCCCTCGTCCGGCACGGGCTGATCGGCTCCGACGCCCGCACCGACCAGGTCGCACGGGCGGTGTCGGACGCGCTTCTCGCACAAGCCGCCTTCCTGCCTCCGCCGTTCCGGTCCGCCGTCGTCACCGTGTCGGTCGTGTGCGGCGCGCTCGTGGTCTCGGTCGGTCTCTACGGGACCGTCCGGTCCCTCCTGGAGGAGGACCTGAACGGCCTCGCGACCGGTGTGCACACCGTCCTCATGTTCATCGGCTTCCTGTGCCTGCACCCCCTCGCGAGTGCCGGGCAGGCGAGGGCACGCCGGTACCTCGCCCTGTACGACGCGGCCCACCGGCGGGCGGGCCGGTACGGGTGACCCGGCGGCCGATCCGGTGTCCGGCCGCCGGGCCTCCCCGCCGTGGCGCGGCCCCGGCTACCCGGCCATGTCGCGGTACCGCCGGACGCAGAGCGGGAAGAAGACCGCGACGATGGCCAGCGGCCACACCACCGCCATGAGCAGCGCGTTCTGCGCGATCCAGGTCTCACCGCCCCAGCCCGGGTTGCCGAACAGTTCGCGGGTGGCGGTGACGGTGGAGGACAGCGGATTCCAGTCCGCGACCGTCCCCAGCCACAGGGGCATGGTCGCGGTGGCCGCGAACGCGTTGGACAGGAACCCCAGCGGGAACTCCAGGGTGTGCACGGCCGTGACCGCCCCCTCCCCCCGGACGGCCAGGCCCACGTAGATGCCGAGCCACACCAGGGAGAAGCGCAGCAGCAGGAGCAGGCCGACCGCCGCCGCGGCCTCGCCCCCGGTGCCGTTCCACTGCCACCCCGCCAGCAGGCCGCAGCCGAGGAGGATCGCCAGCGTGATCGCGGACCTGAGCATGTCGGCCGCGCAGCGCCCCACCACGACGGCGGACGGCGCCATGGGCATGGAGCGGAAACGGTCGGTGACGCCGCGCGCCATGTCGTGGGAGACGGCGGTGACCGTCTCGCCCACGCCGAAGACCATGGTCATGGCGAACATGCCGGGCATCAGGAACTCGCGGTAGTCCCCGCCGCCGGGCACGGTCATCGCCCCGCCGAACAGGAACCCGAACATCAGCAGCATCATGACGGGGAAGAGCAGCCCCGCGACGAGCTGTCCGGGACGGCGCAGCCAGTGGAGGACGTCGCGCCGGGTGATGGTCCACCCGTCCGCGACCGCCCAGCGGACGCGGGCGGCGAATCCGCCGGCCTCCCCGTGGGCGGGGCCTGCGGCGGACGGAGCGGACGGAGCGGCGGTCGCGTTCATCGTGTGGTCTCCTCCTCGGCCTCCGTGAGGTGCAGGAACACCTCGTCCAGGGTGGGGCGGCGCAGGACGACGTCCTCCACGCCGATCCGCTGTTCCTCCAGGGCCCGCACCACCTCGGTGAGCGCCGCGACCCGGTCCTCCACGCCGACGCCGACCCGGCGGTTCTCCACGTCGGTGTCCGGCTCCGCGCCGACGACCCGCCGCACGATGCCGGCCGCCCCGGCGAGCGCCGCCGGGTCGCGGACCACCAGGTCGAGGCGGTCGCCGCCGAGCCGGGACTTGAGCTCCCCGGGGGTGCCCTCGGCGACGACCCGGCCGGAGGAGACCACGGAGATCCGGTCGGCGAGCCGGTCCGCCTCCTCCAGGTACTGGGTCGTGAGCAGGACGGTCGTGCCGCCCGCGACCAGCTCGCGGACCGCGCCCCACACCTCGTCGCGGCTGCGCGGGTCGAGTCCGGTGGTGGGCTCGTCCAGGAACAGCACGGGCGGTGCCAGGATCATGCTCGCGGCCAGGTCGAGGCGGCGCCTCATGCCGCCGGAGTAGGCGCCGACCGGCTTCCTCCCCGTGTCGGCCAGGCGGAACCGCTCCAGCAGCTCGTCCGCGCGCGCGGCGGCCCGCCGGGAGCCCAGGTGGTGGAGGCGGCCGAACATCTCCAGGTTCTGGCGCCCGCTCAACACCTCGTCGACGGCCGCGTTCTGTCCCACCAGCCCGATACTCCGGCGCACCCGGTCCCCGTGGGCGGCCACGTCGTGTCCGGCGACGCTCGCCGTGCCCTCGTCGGCG
The DNA here is from genome assembly GCF_053616335.1 of Nocardiopsis sp. NPDC055824. Classification (NCBI taxonomy): domain Bacteria; kingdom Bacillati; phylum Actinomycetota; class Actinomycetes; order Streptosporangiales; family Nocardiopsidaceae; genus Nocardiopsis; species Nocardiopsis sp. NPDC055824. Next base: position 50,236 of record NZ_JBSHDN010000018.1, on the reverse strand, counting down.
CGCAGCAGCGTGGTGAGCACGCGCACGGCGGTGGTCTTGCCCGCCCCGTTGGGGCCGAGCAGCCCGCACACGCTGCCGACGGGCACATGGAGGTCGAACCCCCTCAGCGCCCAGCTCCGTCCGTAGCGCTTCCCCAGGCCCCGCGCGGTGACCGCGCCCCCGGTCGTCTCCACGGTGATCTCCTCTCCGACAGCCGATCCCCTTTACCGTACGCCGTACTGTACGTACTACGGTCCAGAGAACACAAGGGCGCCGGAGATCATTCCTCACGGGGTGAGGCGCACGGCGGGCGGCCTCGGCCGCCCCTCCCGGCCGGCCGGTTCTCCGGGCCCCGCGCCCCCGGGCACGGGCGGGCGGACACCCGCCGAAGGGGCGGGAGCCGCCCGCCGGAGGTGCCCGGCCCCCGCCGCCGCGGCGTGGTCGGCGGCGGGCGGAGCGCGCCGGAGTGCCCTATCCCCCGGTGCCGGGCGGGGCCACCGCGTGGCGGGCCTGGTGTGCCAGCCGGGCGTCCGCGCCGTCGGCCAGTTCCCGGAGCACGTCGTCCAGGGACGCGAAGACCTCCCAGGCGGGCAACTCCGCAGCCTCCGCCAACCGTCGGGTGACGAGGAGCTCCAGCCCCTCGACGCGAGCGCCCTTCCAGATCTTGTCGGAGAGGCTGACCAGCAGGTCCTCCAGCGTCCGGCCCTCGGCGGACCAGTCCCCGTGGGTGGCGCAGAACCCGGCCAGACGCGCGGGCACGCCGCGGGACAGCAGCAGCCGCTCCCCCGCCGCCTCGTGCAGGCGCCCCGGCCCGGTCAGCTCCCCGGGATGCCCGGTCTTGCCGATGTCGTGCACGGCGGCGCCGAAGCGGACGGCCCCGGCGTCCACCGGCAGGCCGGGGTGGCGGTCGGCCAGCCACGCGAGCAGCGCGACCGCCGCTCCGTGGACGAGGTCACCGTGCGCCACCAGGCGGGGCGGCGCCCCGACGTCGGCCAGGAGCCGGGCGGCCTCGTCCGGTACGGCGATGACGTCCATGGGGTTCGGACTCCGTTTCCCGCGCGCTCCCGCGCGCACCGGGGGGGACGGCCACGGGAAGGCCGTGGCCGCGCTCCACGATAGACCCGCCGGGCCGGTTCCCTCCGGGGCCGCCCGCGGACGCCGGACGCCCCGGCGCGCCTCCCCGCGGGCGGAGCTCCCGCGCGCCCGGGGCGGGAAGGACCCCGCCCCGGACGGTCGGCGGTCTCCGCGACAATGCGGTGACCGCAGTCGACACCGAGGAGCACCCATGCCCGACCAGGACCAGCGCTGCGCCTGGGCCCGGAACGCGCCGGACCTGATGAAGGCCTACCACGACGAGGAGTGGGGCAGGCCGTCCCGGGACGACGCGTACCTGTTCGAGCTGCTCGTGCTGGAGGGCGCCCAGGCCGGGCTCTCCTGGTCCACGGTGCTCGGCAAGCGCGAGAACTACCGCCGCGCGCTGCACGGCTTCGACCGCTCCCGGATCGCGGGGTACGGCCAGGAGGACACCGACCGGCTCCTCGCGGACCCCGGCATCGTCCGCAACCGGCTCAAGGTGGCCTCGGTGGTGCGCAACGCCCGCTCCTTCGAGCGGGTGCGCGAGGAGCACGGCAGCTTCGCCGCCTACCTGTGGGGCTGGGTGGACGGCGAGCCCGTGGTCAACCGCTTCACCGAGCCGTCACAGGTCCCGGTGAGCACCCCGCTGTCCGACCGTGTCAGCAAGGACCTCAAGGCGCGCGGCTTCAACTTCGTCGGCACCACGATCGTGTACTCCTACCTCCAGGCCGTCGGGGTGGTCGACGACCACCTGGCCGGGTGCCCCGCCGCCTCCGCCTGAGCCGCCGCGCGCCCCAGTGGTCCGCCGCTCTCCCGCACCCTGTTCCGTACGGTGTACTGTACGCCATACGAAACAGGCGGGCATGCCCCCGCCGCCCCCCACTGGAGGAGAGAGAGCCATGACGTTCCTCGTCGCGGGCGCCACCGGAACCGTCGGCCGCCACGTCGTCGACCAGCTGCTCGGCTCCGGGCTCCCGGTCCGCGCGCTCACCCGCGATCCCGGTCGCGCCCGTCTCCCGGAGGGAGCGCGGGCGGTGCGCGGCGACCTCACCGACCCCGACAGCCTCGTCCCCCACCTGGCGGGGGTGGTCGGCCTGCACCTGATCACGTTCGGCGGGGACGACTACGCGCCCCTCGTCACGGCGCCGCAGATCGTCGACCTCGCCGAACGGGCGGGGGTCCGCCGGGTGACGGTCCTGTGCGACTTCCACCCGGGTCCCGTCGAGGAGGCCCTGGCCGCGAGCCCCCTCTCCTGGACGCTCCTGCACCCGGTCGAGTTCATGGCCAACACCCTCGACTGGGCCGGGTCCGTCGCGGAGGAGGGCGTGGTCAGGGAGGTCCGCACCCACCCCAGCGCCCTGGTGCACGAGGCGGACATCGCCTCCGTGGCGGTCACCGCCCTCACCGAGGACGGACACGGCGGCCGCGCCTACCCCCTCACCGGCCCCGAGGCGCTGACCCCCGGGGAGCGGGTGGCGGTGCTCTCCCGGGCGGTCGGCCGGGAGATCGCGCTGGTCCGGACCAGCCCCGAGGAGGAGGCCGGGCGGCTGCGCGCCCTGGGCCACGACGAGGAGTACATCGGCTTCGCCGCCCGGCTGGCCGCGGACCCCCCGGAGGTGGGAACCCGGCCCCTGCCCACCGTCGAGGAGGTCACCGGGCGGCCCGCCCGCGGGTTCGCGGCGTGGGCCGAGGAGCACAGGGACGCCTTCCTCGGCCGGGACTGACCGCCCTCGCGGGGACCGCGCACCGGGAGCCCGTCCCCCCGTGCCGCGGGCCCGGGGGCTGCCCGCAACCGGCGGCCACCCGGCGTGACCGCCCTGCCGTACACTGACCGGGCACCGGACCGGAAGAGCAGGGCGGTCAATGTCCACTCAGCACACCACGAGCGGCGACCCCGCGCGCAGCCTGGCCTTGCTGTGGCGTACCCAGGAGCCCACCAGCAGGCGCAACAAGCCCGACCTGAGCGTGGACCGGATCGTGTCCGTGGCCTCCGGGCTCGCCGACGCCGACGGGCTCGCCGCGCTGTCCATGCGCAAGGTCGCCGAGCGCCTCGGCGTCGGCACGATGTCCCTGTACACCTACGTCCCGGGCCGGGGCGAGCTGATCGACCTGATGCTCGACGCCGCCTACGCGGGCCTGCACGCGGACGGCGGACGGCCCGACGGCTGGCGGGACCGGCTGGGCGCCATCGCGCACGCGAACTGGCGCCTGTTCCTGCGCCACCCGTGGATGCTCCAGGCCTCCCGGGGGCGCCTGCTGGGCCCCAACCTCGTCGCCAAGTACGAGTACGAGCTCTCCGCGGTCGACGGCCTCGGCCTGACCGACGGGGAGATGGACTCCACGGTCAGCCTGGTCAACAGCTATGCGGAGGGCGCCGCCGCCCAGGCCGTCGCGGTCGGCGAGACCGAGCGGGCGTCGGGCATGACCGACGGCCAGTGGTGGCACGCCCACGGCCCGGTCCTCGCCTCCCTGATCAGGGACAGCGACTATCCGACGGCCTCCCGCGTCGGAAGCTCCGTCGGGCGGGAGCACCGGACCGTCTACCCGGCCGAGCACGACTTCGCGTTCGGGCTGGAGCGCGTCCTGGACGGGATCCAGGTCCTGGTGGACTCCCGGTCCTCCTCCGCGGACGGCGTGTAGTTCCGCCGGGCACGGCTCCCGGCCCCGGCCGCCGGGGGCGCGGACGGGTCGGTCGGCCGTGCGGCCCCGCCGGCGCCGACCGCGACCCGCCGGGAGGGAAGGCGCCCTGTTTCCGGTGCCCGACGCCCCCCGGGTCGATACGGTGAGGACCGGACCCACACGGAGCGAACCGGGGAGCGGTATGGGGGACATCGGCCTGTCGTTGATCGGGGACCTGTACCGCAAGTACCGCGACCCGCTGGCGAAGGTGCGCGACGCGCAGCGCGCGTTCCACCGCGCCACGCGGGACCGCATGACCCCGCAGCTCGACGACCTGGAAGCGGAGATCACCTACCTGCTCCTGCGCGAGACCCGTCCGGACACGGTGATGGAGCTGGGCACGTTCCACGGCTGGTCCACGACCTGGATCCTGTCGGCGCTGCGCGACAACGGGACGGGGACGCTGCACTCCTTCGACATCGTGGACAACGTGGTGGCGAACGTGCCCTCCGAGCTGTCGCTGGGCCGCTGGGAGTTCCACAAGGGCGACATCCGGGAGAACATGTCCCGGGTTCCGGAGGGGATCGGCTACCTGTTCGTGGACGCGGCCCACAACGGCCGGTTCGCGCGGTGGTACCTGTCGGAGCTGTTCCCCCGGGTCGCGCCCGGGACCCCGGTCAGCGTCCACGACGTCTTCCACGGCAGGCGGGCCCTGCCGCTGACCGAGGGGGCGGTCGTGCTGGCGTGGCTGCGGAGGACGGGCACGGACTTCTTCACGCCGTCCCGCAGGAGGGCGCCCGCCCCGTACACGGCGCTCCTGGAGCTCAAGGAGGAGCTGGGCCTGGGGGAGCCGGTGCGCACCAGCAGGGACAACCCGATGATCTACTTCCGGATGCCCGAGCACCTGCCGTCCGCGTGAGCCGCGCCCCGGCGCGTTCCGGGCGCGGGACGCGCCGGGGCCGCCGGGCTTCCGCCGACCGCGCGGCGCGCCCTTCGCGCAGGGGCGTCCCGTCGGGGTCTGCGCCCGGCCGCCCCCTCGGCGACCGCGGGCGGGGCCCCGGTCAGGGGGCGACAGCGCCCCGCTCCTTGACGAACTCGGTGATGGAGGAGACCACGTAGTCGATCATCTCGTCCGTGAGGCCCGGGTAGACCCCGGTCCAGAACGTCTGGTCGGTGGCGATGTCGCTGTTGTCCAGGTTCTCCGCCACCCGGTGCGGGCGGTCGAGGTAGGCGGGGTGGCGGGTGAGGTTTCCCGCGAAGAGCAGCCGGGTGCCGATCCTGCGGGACTCCAGGAACCGGACCAGCTCCGCCCTGCCGAACGGCGCCTCCGGATCGACGGTGACGACGAACCCGAACCAGCTCGGATCGCTGCCCGGCGTGGCCTCCGGGAGGATCAGGCCGGGCACCCCGTCCAGGCCCTCCCGCATCCGGCGCCAGTTGCGCCGCCGGGCCTCCCCGAAGGAGTCCAGCTTCTCCAGCTGGGTGAGGCCGAGCGCGGCCTGGAGGTCGGTTCCCTTCAGGTTGTAGCCCACGTGCGAGAACGTGTACTTGTGGTCGTACCCCTGCGGCAGGGTGCCCAGCTGGTAACTGAAGCGCTTCCGGCAGGTGTCGCTCTCCCCCGGCTCGCACCAGCAGTCGCGGCCCCAGTCGCGCATGGACTCCACGACGCGCGCCAGCAGGAGGTTGGACGTGAGCACGCACCCGCCCTCGCCCATGGTGATGTGGTGGGCCGGGTAGAAGCTGACCGTGGAGAGGTCGCCGAAGGACCCCGTCACCTGCCCGTCGTAGTACGAGCCCACCGCGTCGCAGTTGTCCTCGACGAGGAACAGGCCCCGGTCCTCCGCGATCTGCGCGATCTCCCGGGCCTGGAAGGGGTTGCCCAGGGCGTGGGCGATCATGATCGCCCGGGTGCGGGGGCCGATCGCCCTCTCCACGCGCTCCGCCGTCGTGTTGTACGTGCGCAGGTCGATGTCCACGAACACGGGCACGAGCCCGTTCTGGAGGATGGGGTTGACGGTCGTGGGGAATCCCGCCGCCACCGTGACGACCTCGTCGCCGGGGCGCAGGCGCTCGTCCTCCAGCAGGTGGGAGGTCAGGGACGACAGCGCCAGCAGGTTGGCGGAGGACCCCGAGTTCGTCAGGTGGGCCTTGCGGCGCCCGAGCCTCCGGGCGAACACCGACTCGAATCGGCGCGCGCTCCGGCCCGCCGCGATGCGCATGTCGAGGGCGGCCTCGGCGAGCGCCACCCGGTCGTCCTCGTCCAGGACGGCGCCGGACGGCCAGATCTCCGTCACGCCCGGCACGAACTCGCGCTCGGTCCGCCTGGACCGGTGGTAGGCGCGGACCGCGTCGAGCACGGCCGCGGCCTCGTCACTCGTCTCCATGCGTGGTTCTCCCCTCCTGGGCGGGCGGTGCGGGAGGGCGCAAGCGCCGCCGACCGCCCCCGTGGACACCGGATCTCGGCCGTCCGGGGTCTGTGCGCCCCGGCACGGCGCCGGACACACTAGGGCATGTTCCGCGAAAGCCCCCGCCGCGCGGGGGCCGGTGCCCGCGCGCTCCGGCGGAACGGGGACCGCCCGGCCCCCGGCGGGCCGGGCCCGGGTACGGCGGTGTCCCCCTCCGTCGCGCTCTGGCAGTATGTGCGGCGGCGCGACCGGAGTGGGCCGCGGCAGCCGGCGCTCGGGAGCCGGCCGACACGAGGGAGGTCGTGTGTCCTCGACGCTCGGAAGCACGGGAGCACCGGTGCGGCTCGGGGTGCTCGGCTGCGCCGACATCGCGTGGCGGCGCGTCCTGCCGTCCGTCGCGGCGACGCCCTCGGTGCGGCTCGTCGCGGTCGCCAGCCGGGACGCAGCCAAGGCGCGCCGGTTCGCGGACCGCTTCGGCGGCGAGGCGGTCACGGGTTACGCGGATCTCCTCGCGCGGGACGACCTCGACGCCGTGTACGTGCCGCTGCCCGTCGGCCTGAGGCACGAGTGGGTCGGGCGCGCCCTGGCGGCGGGTCTGCACGTCCTCTCCGAGAAACCCCTCACGGTCGGCCCCGACACGTCGGCCGAACTGCTGGCCGAGGCCGGGCGGCGCGGCCTGACCGTCATGGAGAACTTCGCCTTCCGGTACCACCGGCAGCACCACGAGCTGAGGCGGCTGGTCTCGGAGGGCGCGATCGGGCGCCCGCGCGCGCTCATGTGCGAGTTCGGGGTGCCCGAGCGCGCTCCCGGGGACATCCGGCACGACCCCTCGCTGGGCGGTGGGGCGCTCCTGGACGTGGGCGTGTACCCGCTGGCGCTGGCGCAGTTCCTGTGGGGCGACGGGCTCCGGGTGGGCGGCGCGGTCCTGGAGCGCGGCGCCGACACGGGGGTGGACGTGCGCGGCTCGGTGCTGCTGCGCGCCCCGGACGGCGGGACGGCGCAGGTGGGGTTCGGGTTCGGGCTGCACTACCGCAACGAGTACACGGTCTGGGGGGAGGCGGGCGCCGTCCGGCTGGACCGCGCCTTCACCCCGCCGGAGACACTGCGGCCGACCCTGGAGCTGCGGACCGGGGCGGGCACCGAGGACCTGGTGTCGGAGCCGGACCACCAGTTCCGCAACCTCCTGGACGCCTTCGCCGACGGTGTCCGCGGGGTGGCGCCGGTGGACGCGGCGCCGGTCCTGGAGCTGGCCGACCTCGTCGACCGCGTCCGCCGGAGCGCGGCGGAGGCCGTCACCGGCTGACCGGCCCGGTGTTCAGCCGCGGGTGAGTCCCACGAGCGCGTCCGCGAGTTCGGCCGGGGACGGCAGGGCCGCCATCGCCTCGCGCACGCCCGCGGCCCCCCGGGCGAAGGACGGGTCGTCCAGGAGCCGGGAGGCCGACCGGCTGATCGTCTCCGCGGTCATCGCCCGGTGGGGGACGGTGATGGCCGCTCCCCCGTCGGCGAGCATGTCGGCGAGCATCGGGTCGTCGAACCAGCTGGGGACGATCACCTGCGGAACGCCGTGTGCCAGCCCGGTCAGGACCGTCCCCCATCCTCCGTGGTCGACCATGGCGTCGCAGGTGGGGGCGAGTGCGTGCAGGGGCACGTACTCGGTCAGGCGGGTGTTGGCGGGGACGGGGCCGAGGGCGTCCTGTTCGCGGGCGGGCAGGGTCGCCACGACCTCCGCGTCCAGGCCGGCCAACCCCTCCAGCAGCGCGCGGAACAGGGCCCTGCCCCCGCTGTCCTGGCCCATGAGGGTCGTGCCGAGGGTGAGGGCGATGCGGGGGCGCTCGGGCGGGGTGCGCAGCCAGTGGGGGACGACGGCCCTGCCGTTGTAGGGGACGTAGCGCATCGGCAGGTAGGTGAGGTCGTGGGGGGTGGGGACCCTGAGGGAGGCGGGGATCTGTTCGATGGTGGCCTGTCCGTGGACCAGGGTCTCGGAGTACTCGACGCCGTGGCGGGCGGCGCGGGCGCCCAGCCAGGCGGCCAGGGGGTCTTCCCGCTCGGCCGGGGGCTGCTCGGCCATCCGTGCCAGGAAGCGGCGGCGGGTGCGGGCGAAGATGTCGGCGCCCCACAGGTAGCGCACGTGGGCCGCCCCGCACGCCTGCGCCGCGATCGCCCCCGCGAAGCTCACCGATCCCCAGACGACCAGGTCGGGCCTCCACTCCCGGCACAGCGCCACCAGGTCCTGCTCCATGGGGTCGTTCACCATCCGCCACCACCACGGGACGACCGTGCGGTAGCCCTCCAGCAGGTACTCCCAGGAGACCTCGTCGTCGGGAGCGGTCACCCGCCCGAACAGCGGGGCGTCGTTCAGGGTGTCGTGGAGGTCGAAGACCTTCATCGTCCGCCAGAAGCCGTGGTCCCGGCCGACCGGGACGAAGGGCAGACCCGTCGCCGCCACCGTCGGCCCCAGCGCGGGCTGGCTCGCCACCCGCACCTCGTGCCCGGCCGCGCGCAGGGCCCACGCCAGGGGCACCATCCCCAGGAAGTGCGGCTTCTCCGCAGCCACCGTCAACAGCACACGCAACGTCCCGCACCTCCTCGAAGCGCTTCGGCAGACTAGGGGAGGGGACCCGGCGCGTCCACCCGGGCGGTCGGTTCGGGGCGGGTGGCGCCCCGGCCGGAACTGGTAGACATGGCGCCGCGCCGCGGGATGCCCCGCGCGTCGTCCGAACCCCCCCAGCGCCGACGTCGGCCGCGACCCGAGGAGAGCCCACCGTGCGCGTCGTCGTGGCGTCCCTGGCAGAGAAGACGAACTTCCTGAGCCTGGTCCCCGTGGCCTGGGCCCTGCGCGCGGCCGGGCACGAGGTGCGGGTGGCGAGCCAGCCCGCCCTGGGATCCGTCGTCCGGCACACCGGTCTGCCGTTCGTCCCGGTCGGCCGGGACCACGGCTTCTGGCGGCACCTGACCGCGCGCTCCTCCTTCGACGGGCTGCGCGGAGGGGTGCCCCTCTTCTCCGCCTTCGGCAGCGGGCGCGGGCAGCGCCCCTGGGCGGAGGAGCTGGAGGACTACAGGCAGGTCGTCACCTGGTGGTGGCGGATGGTGAACGACCCCATGCTGGACGACCTGGTGGCGTTCTGCCGGGAGTGGAGGCCCGACCTGGTCGTGTGGGAGCCCATCACCTTCTCCGGCGCGATCGCGGCGCAGGCGTGCGGGGCGGCCCACGTGCGCCATCCCTGGGGTGCGGACGTCTTCGGCGCCGTGCGCGCGCGGTTCCTGGCGCGGATGGCCGAGCAGCCCGAGACAGACCGGGAGGACCCCCTGGCCGCCTGGCTGGGGGCGCGCGCCGCCCGGTACGGCGTCGAGTACTCCGAGGAGCTGGTCCACGGACAGGCCACCATCGAGCAGGTCCCCGCGTCCCTGAGGGTGGACACGCCCTCCCACCTGGACTACCTGCCCGTGCGCTATGTGCCCTACAACGGCAGGGCCGTGGTCCCCGACTGGCTGCGCACCCCGCCGGAACGCCCCCGTGTCGGGCTCTGCCTCGGGACGAGCACGGCGGCGTGGCTGGGCAGGTTCGGGGTGGACGTGCCCATGGTCCTGGAGGGGCTGGCGGACCTGGACGCGGAGGTCGTCGCCACCCTGCCCGCCCACGAGCAGGCCAAGCTCGGCGCCGTCCCCGCCAACACGCGTCTGGTCGAGTACGTGCCCCTGCACGCACTCGCCCCCACCTGCGCCGCGATGATCACCCACGGGGGGACGGGCACCGTCCTGACCGGGCTGGCGCACGGGGTGCCCCAGCTGGTCTCCCCCCGGCCCACGTTCGACGAGTCCCTGCTGGCCTCGTCCGTGGCCGGTCTCGGTGCGGCCCGGGTGCTGGACCCCGACCGGGTCACCCCCGACGCCGTGGCCGCCGGGGTACGAGCGCTCCTGGACGACCCCCGCCACACCGAAGCCGCCGAGGCCCTGCGCCAGGAGATGGCAGCCATGCCCTCCCCCGCCGACCTCGCCCACACCCTCACCGACCGGCGCTGACCGGCTCCGACCCCGCACCGAACCCCGGGGCGAATACCTGCGGAAATGGCGCCGGTATCACTCCGCGCCCCTTCCTATGGTTCACTGACCCGGCACCGGGCGCAGCACGGGAAAGCTCTCCATGAACAATCTCCCGGAGACGGTGGGGGAGAAGCACGATTCCGACTCAGCACGCCCCGGCGGATCTACGCAGGCACCGAGAATTTGAGGAGCACCCGTGCCCATTCTGGAAGTCAGGGGAGTGAGCAAGAGATATGGCAAGAACCAGGCGGTGGACGATGTCAGCTTCTTTATCGAGGAAGGTGAGACCTACGGCCTCCTGGGGCCGAACGGGGCGGGCAAGTCCACCACGATCGGCATGATCACCGGCATCCTGGAGCGCGACTCGGGGTCGATCACGGTCGACGGCATCGAGCACAGCGTGACGAACAGGAAAAGCAAGTCCCTGATCGGCTTCGTCCCGCAGGAGCTCGCCCTCTACCACGACCTCAGCGCGCGCGACAATCTCCGCTTCTTCGCCCGACTCTACGGGTTGTCGAAATCCGAGGCGCGCACCAAGACCGAAGAGGTCCTGGAAACGGTCGGCCTTTCCGACCGCGCCGGTGAGGCCGTATCCCAATTCTCGGGCGGAATGGCACGCCGTCTCAATATCGGTCTCGGCCTGCTCAACAGCCCCCGACTCCTCATTCTGGACGAGCCGACGGTCGGCGTGGACCCGCAGAGCCGAAACTCCATCCTGGAGAGCGTCCACACGCTGACCCGGGGCGGGGTCTCGGTGCTCTACACGACGCACTACATGGAGGAAGCGGAGCGCCTGTGCGACCGCGTCGGCATCATCGAGGCCGGGAAGATCCGGGCCGAGGGCACGCAGCGTGAGCTGGTCTCGCAGGTCGGTGAGGACGACACGGTCCTGATCACCCTGGACGCCCCCGGCGAGAGGGTGCTGGACGTCCTGCGCGCGCTGGAGCCGATCGACGAGGTGTCCTCCGAGGGGACACAGGTCCGGCTCCTCACCTCCAACGCCAGGGACGCCCTCCCCCTCATCCTGGACACGCTCACCAGGGCCGGCGCCGGGATCCGGTCGGTCGAGGTCCAGGAACCGGACCTCGAGGCCGTCTTCCTCAGCCTCACCGGGAAGGGACTCCGGGAGTAGCGATGTCGAACGGACCCAACACGCTCACCATGATCGCGGCCATCGTGGCCAAGGACGTACGCCAGCGGCTCCGGGACGGCAGCCTGCTGGTCTTCGGGCTCCTGCTGCCCCTCGGCGTGGCCTTCTTCTTCAACATGCTGCTCGGCGACGACACCTCCCGGCAGACGGGCTCCGAGTACGTCGTCGTCGACAGCGACGCCGGCTCCCTCGGCCAGGAGTTCGTCGACGCGGCCCTGCGGCCCCTGGCCGACGACGGGGTCCTGGAACTGACCACGGCGGACACCGAGGACGAGGCGCGCGCACTGGTCGAGGACGGCGGCGTGGACGCCGCGTTCCTCGTCCCGGAGGACTTCACCGAGTCCCTGGAGAACGGCGACGACGCGGTGCTCACCGTCGTCGGGGACGCCGACGCCCCCGTCGCGACCCACATCGCCCGGGAGATCGGCCGCGCCTTCGCGACCGAGCACCTGCGCATCCGCCTCGCTGTCGCGTCGGGCTTCGACTCTGAGCCGAGCCCCGAGGACGCGGCCCTCCTCCTGGAGGAGGCCGAGGCCGCCGAGGCGCCTCTCGTCCTGTCCGAGGACGCGGATCTGGAGTGGCGGGAGCTGGGCAACGCCACCTACTACTCCGCCTCGATGGCGTTCTTCTTCGTCTTCTTCGCGGCGATGTTCAGCGTCACGAGCATCTTCGACGAAAAGGCCGGCGGGACCCTGGCCCGCCTGCTGGCCAGTCCGATCCCGCGCGGGGCGATCCTGATCGCCAAGCTCACCAGCGGCCTGGTCATCGGCCTCGCGAACATGGCCGTGCTGGCCGTCGCGACCTCGGTCTTCTTCGGCGCCGACTGGGGCGACCCCCTGGGCGCCGGCGCGCTGATCCTCACGGGCGTGACGGCCGTCATCGGCCTCACCGCGGCCGTGGCGAGCTTCGCCCGGAGCTCGGAGCAGGCCGCCAACTGGCTGTCGGTCCTGGCGATGCTGCTCGGGGTGTTCGGCGGAGCGCTGTTCCCCATCTCGCAGCTCAACGGCCTGGCGATCGTCAGCTACCTGACGCCCCACCGGTGGTTCCTCCTCGGACTGGGCGAACTCTCCGCGGGAGGTCTCGACGTGGTCCTCCTTCCGTGCGCGGTGCTCCTCGCCCTCGGCCTCGTGGGCACCACCGTCGCGCTGTTTCGTATGGGACGGATGGTGAACGCATGAAGCCGCTGATCATCGGGGTCCTCAACCTCCGTCGCGTGTTCCGGGACCGGACGAACATCTTCTTCGTCCTGCTGCTCCCCTTCCTCATGGTCTTCATGATGGGCCTGATGTACGGAGGGGGTCAGCCCGTGCTCGCGGTCTCCTCCCCGTCGCAGGCAGGGCTCGCCGACCGCCTGGTCGACGCGCTGGAGGAGGACGAGCGGATCGACGTCCTGCACATGGACGAGGGCGAGATGCGCGACCTCGTCGAGGGCGGCGACGTCCAGGCCGGGCTCGTCATCCCCGACGACTACGAGGACCGGATCCGGGACGGCGAGCGCGCCGAGCTGGAACTCGTCACTCGCAGTGACGATCTGGCCGCCGCGGACGTGGGCATCTGGGTGCGCTCGGTCGTGACCCGGGAGTCCTCCCTCCTGAGCACCGCGCAGGTGACGGGGTCCGTCCGGGACGACGGGTTCGACGAGCGGTTGGAGAACGCCTCGGAGACCGAGGTGTCCGGCATCGAGGTGGAGGTGACGACCTCAGGGGACGCCACCTTCCCCGAGGGCCTCTCCTCCCACAGCCTCGCGGCGCCGCCCCTGCTGCTGCTCTACACCTTCATCACGGCGCTGACCACGTCCCTGGGCATCGTGCAGGCGAGACGCTCGGGGGTGCTGCGGCGCATGTACGCGTCGCCCACTTCGGCGGGGTCCATCGTGCTGGGCGAGGCCCTGGGCCGGTTCCTCATCGCCCTGACCCAGGCGCTGCTGATCCTGTTCGGATCGGCCCTGATGTTCGGCGTGGACTGGGGCGACCTGCCGGCGACCTCTCTGGTGGTCACGGCCTTCTGCCTCGTCAGCAGCGGAGCCTCGCTCCTGCTCGGCAGCCTCGCCCGGACCGAGGGGGGCGCGTTGGCCGCGGCCGTGGGGATCAGCCTCGGCGCCGGGGCGCTCGGGGGGACCATGCTCCCGCTGGAGTCGTTCGACGAGACGATGACGACGATCGCGTTCCTCACCCCGCACGCGTGGGGTTACGACGCCTTCAGCGAGCTGATCCGCAACCAGGCGACCCTCACGGACGTGCTGCCGCACATCGGCGTGCTCCTGGGGTACGCGGCGGTCCTGCTGACGCTGGGCGTCTGGCGCTTCCGCGGCGCCGTCACCGCGTAGGGGACGGGCCCGAAGCGGCGGGTTGCCGCGACCGGAGGACCGGCCGCGGCAACCCTTCTCTCCTCAGGCGGCGGTGGCGGACCCCCTACCGGGGCCCGTCACCGCCCGGGGGGACGACGTCAGCTGCAGCTCACGAGGCTGAGGCCGCTGTTGAGGAGGACGCCTTCCTCCAGGAGGGACTCCGACTCGAGGACCTGCAGGTCGAGAACTTCGCTCACGGCCATTTTTTCACCTTTCAGGAGAAAGGAATCCCGGCCGGGGCCTCGGAACAAACCGTGACCCCGCCGCGACTCCGTCCGACCTTTGTGGCCAGGACTGCATCACGATAACAGCGCACTCGCCGGGAATCTGTGCCGATTTTCCCGGGGGCGATTCCTCCGAGCCGCCCATTCCCCGCACGGCGCCGGTTCCGCCAATGACCCCCGCCGTCGCCGACAAGCCCGGCGGGAGCCCTCTCCTCCCCGGCGCCGGCCTGGACGGAGGGCCTGCCCGGCCGATGCCGCCGCGGTGTGCCGCCGGTCCTTCCGGCGCCGCTCCCCCGGCCTCCCGGACGCAGGACACCCCGGACCGTGAGGGCGACGGATGCCTGGTGATCCGGGTCTTGCCGGCCCCTCCGCCCGGCACGCCCCGGGGCCGCCCCGCGGGGCGGGACGCCACCGCGGACGCTCCGTGCCGAGGCCCGGGGCGTCCGGTCCGGAAACGGGACGGAAAGGGCGACTAAGGTACGTGGACCGAGCCCGCGTGTCCCGCTGGCGGGACACGCGGCGAGCGCCCCGTCACCCTTTGCCCCCGGGTTCCGGGAATGGGTTTTCCCCACCGTGCGCCGGGAAGGGCGCCGACGCGAACCGATAAAGAGTCGAGGTAGGAGAGCGTGACAGAAAAACCCGTGGAAACGCGCAGGATCCGGTTGTCCCCCACCCGGAGTCTGGAAACGGAGGGCGTCGTCCGGGCCCTGGCCGAGAAGGGCGTCGGGGAATTCCCCGGAATGGAGGACCTGGTCCGGCCGCTCCCCCGCGACACGGCGGACGTCACGGAGCAGTTCTTCGCCGTCTCCCCGGCCGACGGTACCGTCCTGGGGTTCTGCTCGCTGTCCCGTCTGGACACCGAGAGGCGGTGGATCCAGGTGGACGTGGTCGTGGACGAGGGGTCGAACGCGGTCGGCATCGCCCTGGAGGCGACCGTGCTGACCGTGGACCGCGCGTTCAGGGCCTGGCCGGTGGACGAGGTGCGCTTCTGGTCCGCCGGGGACAGGGCCACCGGCCTGCGGAACCACCCGACCATGGTCATGGAGGAGAACCCTCCCGCGGCCGGCCTTCCGCGCTCCCCCGGCTTGGAGGACGCCTCGCACTTCGTCATCCAGCGCGCGCGCTGGGAGCGCTACGGCGCCAAGTTCGTCCAGCGGCTCTCCCAGGCGCCGAGCAGCAACTGAGAGCGCCCGCCCCCACCACCCCAGAGAAGAGGTTCGGCACCGATGGCCGCAGTTGACCGGAACGAGATCCTGGCCCAGATCAAGGTCCAGGCGATGACCGTCCTGATGTTCACGTCGAACGAGCCCCAGTTCGACCTCCCCGAGCCCTCGCAGATGAGCGACCTGGACTCGTTCTCGATCGTGCAGCTGGTCCTGGCCCTGGAGGACGTCTACAACGTGTCCGTCCTGGAGGACATGTCGGAGTTCTCCGGTGAGAGCTTCGAGGACCTGACCCAGTTCATCGCGGAGCGG
Source organism: Nocardiopsis sp. NPDC055824 (assembly GCF_053616335.1). Taxonomy (NCBI): domain Bacteria; kingdom Bacillati; phylum Actinomycetota; class Actinomycetes; order Streptosporangiales; family Nocardiopsidaceae; genus Nocardiopsis; species Nocardiopsis sp. NPDC055824. The sequence goes on along the minus strand of NZ_JBSHDN010000018.1, from coordinate 34,922 downwards.
ATCCAGGAGCAGGCGGTGGCGCCGAAGCAGGTGTGACCGCAGCGGGGCGCGGGCGGACGGGGGTTCTCCGTCCGCCCGTCCTCCGTGTGGGGGCGCGTCCCGCTCGCGCGGGCGCCGGGGAGACCGCGGACACCGTCACCTGAGCCCCTGGAATCACGTGGACCCCGGCAGGACCACCGGTCCCGTCGACGCCTCAGTTTCCCCGGCGCCGGGCCGCCAGGTCCTCCAGGACGGGCACGAGGTCGGCGGGGCTCGGCATCTCCCGGGACTTCTCCGACAGGCGCCGGGCGCCCTCGGCGAAGCGGGGCTCGTCCAGCAGCCGCCCCACCTGGCGGGTGACCTCCTTGCCCGTGAGGTCCGTGCCCTCCAGCGTCAGCCCGCCCTCCAGCTCCGTGACGTTGGCGGCGAGCAGCGACTCGTCGAACGCGTACTGGGCCATGGCGAACTCGGGGAGGATGAGCTGCGGGACGCCGTGGGCGACCGCGGTGCAGAAGGTCCCCGCTCCCCCGTGGTGGACCACGGCGGAGCAGCGGGGCATGAGGGCGTGCAGGGGGACGTGCTCCACCACGCGGACGTTGCCGGGGATGCTCCCGAGGCCGGCGGTCTGCTCCGCCGAGAGCGTGGCGACGACCTCCACGTCCAGTTCGGCGATCGCCTCCAGGAGTTCGCCCAAGGGCAGGCGGTACCGGTCGTCGAACCTCTCCGGCGTCCCGGAGCCGAGGGTCAGGCAGACCCTCCGGCGCCTTCCCGGGGCGCGCAGCCAGTCGGGCACCACCGCGGTGCCGTTGTAGGGGACGTATCTGAGGGGGATGTGGCGCGTCCCCGGGGCGGGCGGCAGCCGCAGCCCCGCGGGATAGGGGTCCAGGGTCGCCTGGCCGGAGACCAGCTCCTCCGAGAAGTCGGTTCCCACACGCTCGGCACAACTCTGCAGCCACTCCGCGAGGGGGTCCTCGCGGTCGCCGGCGGGTAGTTCTGCCAGACGGCCCAGGAACCGGCTCCGCGTGCGGGAGAAGACGTCCAGCCCCCACAGCACCCGGGCGTGCGCGGCCCCCGAGGCGCGGGCGGCGACAGGGGCCGCGAAGGTGGTCGGCTCCCACAGGACGAGGTCCGGACGCCACCAGCGGCAGAAGTCGGTCAGGTCGTCGAGCATCGGCGCGCTGACCGGGTGCCACCAGAGGCGCACGAACTCGCGGTACCCCTCCGACAGGTACTCCAGCCCCTCTGCCTCCGCGTCGCTCCTGGCCATGTCGAAGCCCGCGGTGTCCCCGAAGCCCAGGCCCTTCAGCGTGACCAGCAGCTGGTGGAACAGGTGGTCGCGGCCCACGGAGACCGCGGGCAGCCCGGTGCGCGCGATGGTCGGGACCAGCGCCGGCTGACTGGCCGCCCGCACCTCGTGCCCGGCCGCGCGCAGAGCCCACGCCTGGGGGATCAGGCCCAGCAGGTGGGTCTTCTCCGCCTGGCTGACGATCAGGACGCGCATGGCTGTGGACCCCTTGGTGCGGAAGTGTCGAACGGGTGGGCGCCGCCCGCGGCTCAGGTCAGGGAGTGCAGGCAGACCAGGAGGGTTCTCGCCTCGATGTTGAGGTAGTGGCTGTGCCGCACCAGCCGCATGAGCTGGGAGGCGGTCACCCACAGGAAGTCCGGCGGCGCCTCGACGGGCAGAGCGGGGTCCGCCTCGACGATGCGGTACCTGGTCTGGGCGTGGTGGAAGCGGCCCCCCTCCTCCGAGAGCAGCGCGTCGTAGCGCACCCGGTGGGCCGGCGGCGAGACCGTCTCGTCGGCGAAGGGCTCGGGGCGCCCGAGCGCCGCGGCGGAGGCCGAGTACTGCACGGTGGGCGTGATCTCCACCCGGTCGAGGGTGCCGGGTTCGGCGCGGGCGCGGACCAGGACGTGGAGGACACCGTCGATCTCGCGCACCAGGAAGGCGGCGAACCCGTTCCGGGTCGGCGCCAGCAGGGGTTGGACCCAGGAGGAGACCTCGCGGATGCGGGCCTCGACGGAGACCATGATGATCCTGAACCCGGCGCCGTCGCCGGCGGTGATCTCGTCGTCGGTCCGGTGCCAGCCCTCGGCGCCGGAGAGCGGCAGGATCTGCGACCGGTAGTCGACGACCGTCTTCTCCTCGGTGAACCAGCTGACGACCGCGGTCATCGTGTGCCGGGACTCCTCACCGTAGGAGCGCCGGAGCGCCCGGCCGAAGCGGTCGTCCGGTTCCGGCTGCCCGTCCCGGGTCACGGGGAGGCAGGACAGCACGGTCCGGGCGTCCATGTTGACCAGGTTGTCCCGGCGCAGCGCGTCCTGGATCTGGCGCAGCGTGAACCACCGGTAGTCCTCGTGCTCGGGGACGTCCCCGTCCACCTGGACGATGATGTTCCGGTTGTGCTTGCGCCAGAACCACTCGCCCTGCTCGGACTGGAGGACGTCCACGAGCACCCGCCCGCCGCGCGGGGCGCGGAAGTACTCCACGTAGGGGGTGGGACGGCCGCCGTGAACCCCCGTGTAGTTGCTGCGCGTGGCCTGCACTGTCGGGGAGATCTGGCGGAGGTTGACGTTGCCGGGCTCGAACTTGGCCTGCATCAGGAAGTGGGGCACCCCGTCGAACTCCTTGACGAGGATGCCCAGGATGCCGATCTCCGGCTGGTCGATGACCGGCTGGTGGAAGGCGCTCCCCCCGGCGGAGGCCCGCAGGCCCCGGACCGAGAAGAAGCCCCCGCTGGCGTGGACGAGGTCGCCTGTCCCCTCGGCGAAGGACCAGGGTCCGCCGCGGTCGAAGCCGACCCGCCCGACGGAGAGCATCCGGTGCCGCGGCCTGCTCTCCCACCACCGGGCCAGATCGGCGTCGGACTCCAGGGGCACTTCCGGGGCCGGCGCCGCGAGCGGGAACCGGACCTCGTCGGCCGCGTGGGTCACAGCCTGGCCAGGGTCTTGGTCAGCGCCTCGATGATCCGCCGCTGCTCCTCGCGCGGCAGGGAGGGGTACATCGGCAGCGAGAAGATCTCGCCGGCCAGCTGCTCGGTCACCGGCAGGCTGCCCTTCTCGTAGCCGAGGTGGGAGAAGCCGGACATCGTGTGGACGGGCCAGGGGTAGCTGATGTTGAGGGCGATGTCGTGCGCCTTCATCTCCTCGATGATCCGGTCGCGCTCGGGGTGGCGGACCACGTAGAGGTAGTAGGCGTGCTCGTTGCCGGGCGCGGTCGCGGGCAGGACCAGGTCCGTGTCGGCGAGCGCCTCGTCGTAGATCCGCGCGACCTCCCTGCGGCCCGCGACGTACTCGTCCAGGCGGCCGAGCTTGCGGCGCAGGATCTCGGCGTGCACCTCGTCCAGCCTGCTGTTCTGGCCGTTGGGGGTGACGACGTAGTAGCGCTCCTGGTCCATGCCGTAGTAGCGCAGGCGCCGCAGGCTGGCGTCGACCTCGGGGTCGGAGGTGATGGTGGCGCCCGCGTGGCCGTAGGCCCCCAGGATCTTCGTGGGGTAGAAGGAGAACGCCGCGGCGTGGCCCATGGATCCGGCGACCCGCCCGTGGTGGGTGGCGCCGTGCGCCTGGGCGCAGTCCTCCAGCACGACGAGCCCGTGCTCGGCGGCGAGGGCCTCCAGCGGGGCCATGTCCACACACTGGCCGTAGAGGTGGACCGGCAGGAGGCAGCGGGTGCGCTCGGTGATGGCGGCGGCGACCTGGTCGGTCCGCATCAGGTAGGTGTCCGGGTCGATGTCGACGAAGACGGGCTTGGCGCCCACCAGGTCGATGGCCAGGACCGTGGGGGCCGCCGTGTTCGACACGGTGATCACCTCGTCGCCCGCGCCCACCCCGAGGGCGCGCAGGCCGAGGACGATCGCGTTGGTGCCGTTGTCGACGCCGGCGCAGTGCGCGACCCCGTGGTACTCGGCGAACTCCTGCTCGAAGGCGACGAGGGAGGGGCCCCAGATGAGCTTCCCCGACTTGAACACGGTGTCCACCGCGTCGAGGATGTCCTCTCTCTCCTTCTCGTACTCCTCCAGGTATCCCCAGACATAGGTCGTCATGTGTTCCTCCGTTTTCAGGTCTTCCACGGCCGAAAGAACCGGGAACCCGGGTCGTGGGCACAAGGTGTCGCCCCGCGCGTACGGCGGGCAATCCGCCGGCAGGTGCGGTGGGGAGGGGGGTCCCGACCGGGGCGAGGTACATACATAGCAGAGGGGGAGCAGGTTCAGAGCCCCCGGATCAACCGACCTCGACCATTTTCTTGGCCGCCATGTCCAACGTCGCCGAAGCCCACTCCGGAAGGCTCATACCTGAGCTCTCCGCTGCTTCCTGCCATTGTTTCCGGCGTTCGGGGTTAATGGCCACCTGAACATACATCGTCTCCGGAACCGCGTCCTCGCCCCGGGCGTGGAGCTTGATCCGGCGGCGGAGTTCGTTTCGGGACCAGCGGCCGGCCTCCGCCTCGGAGAGCCACTTCTCCTGTTCGTTCTCGGGCAGCCCGCACACCTCTGCGTGGTGCTGGAAGCTCAGCTTCTCCCGTCGGCGGCCGGGGATGAACTTCCGGGCGACCCACGCGTAGTTGCGCAGGGTCTGGTAGTCCAGGGAGGTGTTCTCTATGGCCTGTTTGTACCGGTGGGGGTAGTTCTCCTGGCCGTAGATCAACCAGTCCCCCAGCCACCAGGCGGAGGCGTCGGAGATGACGAAGATGTGCTGTCCCCAGCGCTCCCAGTCGCCCATGGCCATGCCGTCGGGAAGGTGGAGGCTCGTGCGCCGGGTCGGGTTCCTGCTCCCCGTCCGCCGGCCGGCGAGGTCCACGGCGGGCCGGTGCTCGACCCCGCCCCGGGACTTCGTCCTTCCGTTCGTGTGACCCGGATTCGTCATAGTTTCCATGTGGTCCCCTCATCGACCCTCCCGCTCGGCAAGAGAAATCAACGCTCGGATCAGGATCATTCTCCCGTAGGGAAAATTGGGCTGACATCGGTAAGAGGGCTCACTGCGGGGGATTTTCGAACCGCGGAGGCAAAAGCTCGTAGAAGCGGCGAAAACAGGATTGCAGAAAGCACGCATGAAACGGAGAGCTGTCGGCGCGGAGACACCGACCCCTCGACAGGGAACTCAGCGGGCGCAGCGCGTTTGCATTACCCTGAACCAGACCAAAGCGGTCGACAACAAGGCCTGAACCTGAGTACCCCCTCGGTTGAATTCATGCTTGAAACAACCCTGCACACCGCCGCCGATACATCCACCAGCATGGCCGCGGACACAGCGTATGAGATAGACAAGCGAGCAGCAACCCCCAAATAATAGACACCTTGAGCAATAATTTGTTCACGGTGCGTCACGCAAGTGGGACCAGATTCCTTTTCTTTGGCCGAAACTTCTCCCGCCGATTCGCCGCCGGACCGCCGGCGCATAAGGCATTGCAAGGGAAGCGGACGCGCGTCCTCGACAAAAATAGCCGCCCGGATTAGATTCCCCTACCCTTCCCGAGAACAGCGAGGATTGCCGATGCGTATCTTGTTCACAACGTTCTCCGAGAAGGCTCACTTCATCGGAATGGTGCCCCTCGCGTGGGCTCTGCGCGCGGCCGGGCACGAGGTGCGCGTCGCCAGCCAGCCCGAACTGGCCCCCACCGTGGCGGCGACGGGCCTGCCCTTCGTCGGCGTGGGCACGGACCACCTGCTTCCCCAGGTCATCAGCTGGGTGGGGCGGATGGGGGAGGACATGCGGCCGGACTTCGACATGATGGGCGTGGCCGCCGCGGAGCCGCCGTCGTGGGAGGCGCTCCGGGCGGGGTACCGCGACGTGCTCGTCCCCCTGTGGTGGAAGGTCGTCAACGACCCGATGCTGGACGACCTGGTGTCGTTCTGTCGCGCATGGAGGCCCGACCTGGTCGTCTGGGAACCCCTGACCTTCGCCGGGGCGATCGCGGCGCAGGCGTGCGGTGCGCCCCACGCGCGGTTCCTGTGGAGCCTGGACCTGTTCGCCGCCATGCGGGTGCAGTACCTGGAGCGCATGGGCGAGCAGCCCGGGGCCGACCGCGACGACCCCCTCCGCGCCTGGCTGGAGAACCGGGCCGCGCGCTACGGCGTCGGCTTCTCCGAGGACCTCGTCCGGGGGCGGGCCACCCTCGACCCCGTCCCCGACTCCCTGGGCGTCCCCGTGCCCACCGGCACACGTCGGCTCCCCCTGCGCTACGTCCCCTACAACGGCAGGGCCGTGGTCCCCGACTGGCTGCGCACCCCGCCTGCGCGGCCCCGCGTCGCGCTCAGCCTCGGCATCACGGCCACACGGCGCCTGGGCGGCCACACCGTGGACGTGGGCACCCTCCTGGAGGGGCTGGCCGACCTGGACGTGGAGGTCGTCGCCACGCTGTCGGCGCCGGAGCAGGCCAAACTCGGCGCCGTGCCGCCCAACGCGCGCCTGGTCGAGTACGTGCCGCTGCACGCCCTCGCCCCCGCCTGCGACGCCATGATCACCCACGGTGGCGCGGGCACGGTCCTGACGGGCCTGGCCCACGGGGTGCCCCAGGCCGCGGTGCCGCACCACATGTACGACGAGCCGCTCCTGGCCTCGCTGGTGGCCGCGCAGGGGGCGGGGGTGGTCGTGGACCCGGCACGGGTCTCTCCGGACACGGTCCGTGAGAGTGTGCTGCGCCTGCTCGGCGATCCCGCCCACGCGGGGGCGGCGGGGCGGCTGCGCGAGGAGATGGCCGCCATGCCCTCCCCCGCCGACGTCGCCCGGGACCTGGCCGGCGCGGCGGGAGAGGGCGCTGGGCCGGCCCTCACTCGATCCTGACGTCCGGGACGTACTGGATCCAGCGGCCCCCGGCCTCGCGGAAGCCGACCTCCTTGGCCATGATCTCCTCGGCGTGGTTCCACGCCAGCAGGAGCGCGTAGTCGGGGTAGGAGGCCGTGAAGGCCTCGTGTCCGAGGACCCTGACGCCGGAGCCGGGGGTGAGGCGCCCCTGCTTGGCGGGCGTCGTGTCGCAGACGAACTCCAGGAGTTCGGCGTCGATCCCGCAGAAGTTGAGCACCGTCGCGCTCTTGGCGGTGGCGCCGTAGCCCACCACGCGCCTGCCCTGGTCGCGGAGGGAGCGCAGCTCCTTCGTCAGGCTCTCGCAGTTCCCCCTGACCCGGTCACCGAAGGAGCGCAGCGCCTCCGGCGAGGTCAGGTCCCGCTCCTCCTCCTCGGCCAGGATCGCGGACACGGCCCGCGAGGGGGTGCGGGCGCCCTCCTTGGCCAGCGTGTAGCGCAGCTCCCCGCCGTGGGTGGGCAGGCGCTCGACGTCGACCAGGTCCAGCCCGAACCGCCGGGCCATGTTGCGCACGGAGGTGGCGGTGAACAGGAAGAAGTGCTCGTCGTAGAACTGGTCGAAGGACGCCTTCGCGCTGACGTCGCCGAAGTAGGGGTCCTCGAAGACGAACACCCCGTCGGGGGCCAGCAGCTCCCCGATCCCCTCCAGGACCGAGTCCACGTACGGGATGTGGCAGAACGTGTTGGCGGCGTAGACGACGTCGGCGGGGCCGTCCTCCTCGCGGACGCGCAGCGCGGTCTCCTTCTCGAAGAACGCGTTGCGCACGCGGACGCCCTTGGAGCGGGCGACCTCGGAGACGGCTCCGGACGGCTCCATCCCGAGGTGGCGCACCCCGGCCCGGGCCACGGTCTCCAGCATGACGCCGTCGTTGCAGCCCAGCTCGACCACGAAGGGGTCGGGCCCGGTCAGGTGCTCGGCGAGCAGCTTCTCCGCGGTGGCCTCGAAGTGGGCGCGCATGACGGTGGAGCCGGAGGAGTAGTAGGGGTAGCCCTCGTGGAACATGCGCTCCCTGGGCACCTCCTCCATCAACTGCACCATCTGACAGTCCGGACAGGCGCCGACGGCCAGGCGGTAGAAGAACTCCTCGCCGGTGTCGTCGGGCTCGCGGAAGGCGTCCGACAGCGGCTGGCGGCCGAAGTCCATGAACTCGGTGACCGTTCCTCGGCAGACACGGCACGTGGTGGTGGGGACCAACCTGAACTCCTCGCGGGCGTCGTGGGACGGGCACGCCGGGGGTCGGCGGCCCGGGATCGTCGGGCGGCCGGTGGTCGGCCGGCCGACGGGCGGGGGGGAGTGCCGTGTGGTT
>NZ_JBSHDN010000018.1:0-26831 GCF_053616335.1 Nocardiopsis sp. NPDC055824 | reverse complement strand
CCGGCCAACCCCGGCCGGGGGTGGGGGGCCACACCCCTCACCCCCGGGGGGGGGGGGGGGCGGGGCCCGGGGGGGGGGGGGGGGGGGGGTGGGGGGGGGGGGGGGGGGGGGGCCCCCCCCACGGGCGGGGGTCAGTCCGTGGTGTTCTCCTGCTGTTCGAGCCACCACGGGCTCTCCTCGGCCCACTCGATGGTGCGGGCCACCCCCTCCCGCAGGGAGGTGGTGCTCTTCCACCCCAGGAGGGAGAGGATCTTCCCGGCGTCGGGGATGCGCCGGTCGAGGTCCTGGTAGGAGTCGCCGAACCTGTCCCGGGTGTCGATCGACGTGAGGCCGACGCGCCCCCCGGTGAGCTCCACGACGAGGTCGACCGCCTCGCGGATCGTGACCTCGTCCGAGCTGCCGACGTTGAAGCACTCCCCGTCCGCCTCGGACCGGGTGCCGATCTCGATGGTGGCGTCGACGGCGTCGTCGATGTAGGTGAAGCTCCGGGTCTGGCTGCCCTCGTCGTAGACGATCGGGGGCTCCCCGCGCAGCGCCCGGTGGACGCTGCGGCTGATGAGGAAGGCCGGGCGCTGGCGCGGCCCGTAGAGGTTGAAGTAGCGGACGATGGAGGCGTTGAGGCCCCGCTCCCGCATGTAGCCGAACGTCAGGTGCTCGGCCAGCGCCTTGCTGGAGGAGTAGCTCCACCGGTTGGCCGACGTCGTCCCGAGGATCCGGTCGGCGTCCTCCTTCCAGGGGACGTCCGGGTTCTTGCCGAACACCTCGCTGGTGCTGGCGAAGACCACCTTGGCCCCGACCCGCTGGGCCCGGTCGAGCACGTTGCGGGTCCCCGTGAAGTTGACGTCGATGACGTCGAGGGGGGATTCCAGGTAGCGGTCCACCCCCACGACGGCGGCGAGGTGGTACACCACGTCCACCCCGCTCGTGATGGCCTCGGAGAGCTGGTCCGCGGAGCTGACACTGCCCCGGACGTACTCGACCTCGGTCCAGGAGGGCGCGGGTTTGGGCCGCGCCCCCTTCGAGTCGAAGACGACGACCTCGTCCCCCCTGCGCAGGAGGCGGTCGACGAGGTGGCTTCCGACGAAGCCGTTTCCCCCGGTCACTACGGCACGCGCCACGGCGTCTACCGTCCTATCCCTCGGTAGGTGAATCCGAGCCCCGTGAGGGACTCGACGGTCTGCTCGTCGAAGTGGGCCCGGCCGTCCAGGAACAGGCATCCCGGGGCGGTGAGCGCGCGGAGCGCGGCCATGTCCAGTTCGGCGAACTCATCGTGCCACGCGAGAACCGCGAGGCAGTCGGCACCGGACGCCGCCCCTTCCACACCGGACGAGGGCTCCACGCCGAACTCCTTGCGGATCTCGTCGGGGTCCGCGAGCGGGTCGAAGAGCGCCACGTCGGCCCCGGCCTCGCGGAGCGCGGAGACCACGGGCAGGGTGGGGGTCGACCTCAGGTCGCCGGTGTTGTTCTTGAAGGACAACCCCAGAACGGCCACCCGCGACCGGTCGGCGGGGGTGCCCAGGGCGGCGAGGCCGTCCACGATGAGCCCGGCGACGTAGCCGGGCATCGCCTCGTTGGCCTCGCGCGCGGTGACCACGGTGCTGAGGTCGACCCCCCGTTCCCGGGCGGAGCGCCAGAGCATCCAGGGGTCCTTGGTCAGGCAGGAGCCGCCCACGCCGACGCCCGGCGAGAGGACGTTGATGTTCCCCTTCCCCTTGGGCACCTCGTTGGTCGCCGCGATGACCTCCATGGCGTCCACCCCGATGGCCGCGCAGTAGCGCGCGAGCTCGTTGGCCAGGGCGATGTTGTGGTCGATCCACCAGTTGTTGAGGAGTTTCACCGTCTCGGCGGCCTCGATGGAGGAGCAGGGGACGGTCTCGACGCCGAGCCCGGCCCGCCAGAACCGCTCGGCCGCGGCTCCGGACCGCTCGTCCCAGCCGCCGACGACCACGGGGAGCCGGCGGATCTCGGCCAGCGCGCTGCCCTGGGAGAGGCGTTCGGGGCAGAAGGCCAGCCCGAAGTCCTCCCCGCAGGTCAGGCCCCCGCCCTCCAGCAGCGGTGCGACGAGGGCGCGGGTCGTGCCCGGGGGGACCGTGCTCTTGAAGATGACGACCTGTCCGGCCCGCAGGTGCAGCCCGATCTCGGTCGCGGCGCTCTCGACCTGCGTCTCGACGAGCGTGCCGTCCTCCTGGACCGGGGTGCCGACGGCGATCACGACCACGTCCGTATCGGAGATCGCGGCGAAGTCGGTGGTGACGCGCAGGCGGCCGGACCCCCGGCCCTTGGCCACCAGTTCGGGCAGCCCCGGCTCCTTGAGACGACAGCGGCCCGCCTCCATCTCCTCGATCAGGGAGGCGTCGACGTCGACGCCGACGACGTCCACCCCGTTGTCGGCCAGGCTGACGGCGACGCACGATCCCACGTATCCCAGGCCGACGACCGAGACGGTGATGTCCTCCCGATCCAGCAGGAAACGCATATGAGCTCCATTCGACTCTCACCCCGGCGGCACAGGGAAAACAGGTCCCGAGGGATCTTGACGAGAAAGGATCGGTCCAGTATCCGGCCATTCACCTGTCCGGCGGATCGGCCGGTGCCTGGGAATCTACTTCATGCGCGCGGGGCGCACGGGGCAGCACCGGGGAAGTCCTCGTCGGAGGCGGGGCGAACGACTTCCCTACAATCTCCCTTGCCGAAGATAAATGAGGCCCCGGCCGGTTCAGGTGGGCAATGATATGCGCGCGGAAGCAACTCTTGGCAAACCCGGTCGCGTGCCGATTGGTTCGGCCGCCGGGAAAGAATACGCCGCGGCCGGGGCGGACCCGCGGCGCCGGGGGCCTCCCGGCCCGCTCCCGCGGCCGGCGGACGACACAGGGACGGAGGCGATGGCCGTGCGCGTGCTGATCGCGACGCAGGCGGAGAGAACCCACTTCCTGGGGATGGTGCCCCTGGCGTGGGCCCTGCGGGCCGCCGGGCACGAGGTGCGGGTGGCGAGCCAGCCCGCGCTGGGGCCGACGGTGGCGGCGACGGGTCTGCCCTTCGTCCCCGTGGGGCGGGACCACCTCCTGCGCCGGGTCATGCGCCAGTACCACGCGATGACGGGCGGGGAGGAGGACGAGTTCGACATGGCGGAGGACCGGGACGAGATCCTCACCTGGGAGTACCTGCTGGAGGGCTACCGCCTGATGGTCCCGTGGTGGTGGCGGATGGTGAACGACCCCATGGAGCAGGACCTGGTGGCGCTGTGCCGGGAGTGGAGGCCCGACCTGGTCGTGTGGGAGCCCATCACCTTCTCCGGCGCGATCGCGGCGCAGGCGTGCGGGGCGGCCCACGTGCGCTACCTGTGGGGCGCCGACATCTTCGCCCGCACCCGCCGCCGCTTCCTGGCACGGATGGCCGAGCAGCCCGAGACAGACCGGGAGGACCCCCTGGCCGCCTGGCTGGGCGCCCGCGCCGCCCGCCACGGCGTCGAGTACTCCGAGACCCTGGTCCACGGACAGGCCACCATCGAACAGATCCCCGCGTCCCTGAGGGTGGACACACCCTCCCACCTGGACTACCTGCCCATGCGCTACGTCCCCTACAACGGCAGGGCCGTGGTCCCCGACTGGCTGCGCACCCCGCCCGAGCGCCCCCGCATCGCCCTCACCCTCGGCACCAGCGCGGCCGAGTGGTACGGGGAGCACCAGCTCTCGCCCAAGGACGCACTGGAGGGGCTGGCCGACCTGGACGCGGAGGTCGTCGCCACCCTGCCCGCCCGCGAACAGGACGCCCTCGGCCCCGTCCCCGCCAACACCCGCCTGACCGAGTACGTGCCCCTGCACGCACTCGCCCCCACCTGCGACGCGATGATCACCCACGGCGGACCCGGCACCGTCCTGACCGCCCTCACCGGCGGCACCCCCCAGCTCATGGCCCCCAACGTCAACATGTTCGACACCGTGCTGCTGTCGGGCCGGGTGCGGGACCGGGGCGCCGCCCTCGTCCTGGACCCCGACCGGGTCACCCCCGACGCCGTGGCCGCCGGGGTACGAGCGCTCCTGGACGACCCCCGCCACACCCGGGCCGCCGAGGCCCTGCGCCAGGAGATGGCAGCCATGCCCTCCCCCGCCGACCTCGCCCACACCCTCACCGACCGGCGCTGACCGGCTCCGACCCCGCACCGAACCCCGGTCCACGGGGCACCGCGCGGGTCGCGCGAGGCCGGACGGGGCCGGGGCTCCTCCGGCGTGCGGCGGGGCGCCCCCGAACCGCCGGCGGCGCCCCGCTCAGGTCGGCCCCAGGGACCCCTCCCGCACCAGGTCGGCCAAGACGCGCGCCGTCTCGGCGGGGGAGGGCATGGCGGCCATCTCCTCGCGCAGCAGCCCCGCCGCCGCGGCGTGCCGGGGGTCCTCGACCAGGCGGCGCGCGGTGTCCCGCAGGCTCACGGCTCCGGCGTCCTCCGGCAGCACCACCAGCCCCGCCCCCTGGCGCTCCACCAGCCGCGACAGCAGGGGCGCGTCCAGCCGGGGCCCGGGCACGAGCAGTTGGGGCACCCCGTGGGACAGCCCCGAGCACAGGGTGCCGGGTCCGGAGTGCGTGATCATGGCCGCGCAGGTCGGCGCCAGGACGTGCAGGGGCGCGTAGCCCACCAGCCGCACGTTGTCGGGGAGCGGGCCGAGCCCGGCCTCCTCCTCCGGCGGCAGGGTCGCGACGATCTCCGCGTCCAGCTCCCCCAACCCCCGCAGGACCTCGCCCAGCGAGAACGTGTGCCCCCCGAACCACTCGGTCGTGCTGCTTCCCACGCTCAGCGCGATGCGGGGGCGTTCGGGCGGGGTGCGCAGCCAGTCGGGGACCACGGCCCTGCCGTTGTAGGGGACGTAGCGCAGGGGGAGGCGCCGGGCGCCGGTGGGCGCGGACAGGGTCAGGGAGTCGGGGAGGTAGTCCAGGGTGGCCTGTCCCCGGACGAGGTCCTCGGAGAACTCCACCCCGTAGCGGGCGGCGCGGTTCTCCAGCCAGGCGCGGACGGGGTCGTCGCGGTCGGCCTCGGGCTGCTCGCCCATGCGCTCCAGGTACTGCACCCGCATGGCGGCGAACAGGTCCAGGCTCCACAGGAACCGCACGTGGGGCGCACCGCACGCCTGCGCCGCGATCGCCCCCGCGAACGTGGTCGCCTCCCACACCACCAGGTCGGGCTTCCATGCGCGACAGAACGACACCAGGTCGTCCAGCATCGGGTCGTTGACCATCCGCCACCACCAGGCCGCCGTGTCCCGCGCGCCCCACCGCAGCTCGTCCCACGACAGGTCGTCGTCCCAGGCCTCGCCGACGTCGAACAGCCCCGGGGCCTCTCCCTCACCCCACTGGGTCACCACCTCGAAGTGCTTCTTCAGGAGGTGGTCGCGTCCGACCGCGACCGCGGACAGCCCCGCCCGGGCCAGGAACCCCGTCAGTTCCGGCTGGCTGGCGACGCGGACCTCGTGTCCGGCGGCACGCAGTGCCCACGCGAGGGACACCATGCCGATGAAGTGCGTCTTCTCCGCGTAGGAGGCGAGCAGTACACGCAAGGGGGCATCTCCGGACAGGAGCCGGAACCGCCGGAAGGCCGGTTCCGGGAGGGGCGGGCGGTGGGGTGCGGCGCGGCGGCGGGAGCAGGGGCTCCGGGCACGGCGGGACGCGGTTGTCGCGGGGTACGGTGCCCTTCGTCCGCGGGCGCCGGGGCGGCCTCTCCGCCGCCGGGCGCCGCCGGATCGCGAGCATAGCGGCGCGGGGTCCGCCCGGACGTGGAAGTCTTCTCCACGAGGCCCTTTCCGGATCCTTCCGGAGCGATAACGGCGGCATCCGGCGGCCGGCGCACCCGCACGAGTTCCGTTCGACCCCGAGTCCAGCTTTCTCTGCGAGACACCATGAAACAGGGGAGAGAATGCAGTACACACGCCTTGGCCGTACCGCGCTGGAGGTCAGCCGCCTCTGCCTGGGAACGCTGAATTTCGGCGTGAACACTCCGCGGGACGAGAGTTTCGCGATGATGGACAGCGCGCTCGAACACGGCGTCAACTTCTTCGACACCGCCAACCACTACGGGTGGCAGGTGCACAAGGGAATGACCGAGGAACTCATCGGCGAATGGTTCGACAAGGGCGAGGGGCGCCGCGACCGTTCCATTGTGGCGACCAAGGTCTTCAACCCCATGAGCGACTGGCCCAACGACCGCGGCCTCTCGGCCCGCCACATCATCGCCTCGTGCGAGGAGTCGCTGCGCAGGCTGCGCACGGACTGGATCGACCTCTTCCAGATGCACCACGTGGACCGCAACGCGCCGTGGGAGGAGGTCTGGCAGGCGATGGAGATCCTCGTCCACCAGGGCAAGGTGCGCTACGTGGGCTCCTCCAACTTCGCGGGCTGGCACCTGGCCTCCGCCCAGGAGGCCGCGAACCGGCGCAACTTCCTCGGCCTGGTCTCGGAGCAGTGCGCGTACAACCTGGTCACGCGCCACGTGGAGCTGGAGGTCCTGCCCGCGGCGGCGTCCTACGGCATCGGGATCCTGACCTGGTCGCCGCTGCACGGCGGCCTGCTGGGCGGCGCCATCCGCAAGCTCCGCGAGGGCACCGCCGTCAAGACGGCCAAGAGCCGGGCGATGGAGGTGCTGCGCGAGCGCGGGGACACGATCGCCGCCTACGAGGACCTCTGCGACTCCGTGGGCCGCGACCCGGCCGAGCTGTCGATCGCGTGGGTGCTCTCGCGCCCGGGGGTCAACTCGACCATCGTCGGACCGCGCACCCTGGGCCAGCTCGACGGTGCGATCCGGGCCCTGGAGACGGGGATCGACGCGGAGACCGCCGAACGGATCGACGCCCTGTTCCCCCCGGTGGGCAAGGGCGGTCCCGCGCCCGAGGCCTGGTCGTGGTGAGACCGGGGGCCCGGCGGGCCCCCGGTCCCCCTCACGCGGTCGTCCGCCGGCCGGTCCTCCGGACGCGGGCTCCGGGGCCTGTCCGCGTCCGGCGCCTCCCGCGTCTCAGGAGCCGGGCGGGGCGTCGGCGATCCGCACCACGGCACAGGAGAGCGTGACCCCCGAGCCCAGTCCGCCCAGGACCACGTGGTCCCCGGGGCGGACCCCGCCCTCGTCCAGCAGGTGGCGCAGCCCGATGAAGGGGTCGGCGGCCCCGATGTGGCCGATGGTCCGGCCGTGGCTCCACGTCGACTTCTCCATGGGGAGCTTGAGGACGTCCATCCAGCGGTGCTCCACCGCTCCCGGGCCCAGGTTGCTGAAGGTGGCGCGGGCGATGTCGCCGAAGCCCACCCCGGCCTCCGCGAGGGTGCGGCCGACCAGCAGCATCATCTTCTGCTGGAGGGTGAACCAGGCGAGGTCCACCTCCGGGTCCTCCTCCCCCTTCTTGGTGAGGGCGCGCCCCCGGGCGCGAAGGTCCAGTGCGGTGCCGGTCGTGGCCGCCGGGGGGAACTCGGGCTCCCCCGCCCGGTGCAGCTCCTCCAGCTCGGGGACGACCATCGAGCCCACCGAGAGCACCCGGGCCAGGCCGGGGGCCCGCCCCAGCAGGACCGCGCAGGCGCCGTCTCCCATCACGAAGGCTCCCGAGCGCCACCTGTCGACGTTCGGGGTGCTGAAGTTGTCGGCCGCGACGAGGAGGGCGGTGGCGCTCTCCGGGGCGCCGCGCAGGTGCGGCTCGGTCAGCTCCATCGCGGTGAACAGGGCATTGCACCCCTGGCGCAGCTCCCCCGCGATGACGTCGCCCCGGACGAGGTGGTGCTGGAGGTGGTACTGCGGGAACCAGACGTCGGGGCCCTGGTGCCAGATGTCCGTGTAGAGGAGGACGCGCGTGTCGTCGGGGTCGGCCCCCGCCTGGTCGTACGCCTCGCGGGCGCTGCGGAGCGCCATCTCCGGGGCGGGGAGCTCGCCAGCGACGGCGGCGCCGGCCATGTCGTGGACGGCCGCCTCCTCCGCCGTGGTGAGTCCCTCGGCCACGGCGGTCTCCACGCTCACCCGGGTCTCGGGGAGGTACACACCGAGGCCCCGGATCCATAGTTCTGGCGTCTGCAAGGCGAACCCTTCCCTGTGGGGTGCGACCTGGCGGTACGCCCCGTCTGTCATGCGAACCCCCCGTCCGTGACGCGGACGGGGCGGGTGGGGCCGGGCGGGCGGCGGACGGTCGGTCCGCCGCGCGGCCGGTCTCAGGCGTCCCGGTGCACCCACTCGCCGGACCTGGCCCGGGCCTCCTCCGCGAGGGCGTCGCGCACGGCCCGCACCTCGGCGGCGAGGGGGCGGTCCCGGTCCAGCGGCGGGGACAGCTCCGCGATCCGGGCCCACAGCCCCGTCTCCCCGGTCCTGCCGGTGAGCGCGGCGAGCTGGGCCAGGCCCACGCCGAGCGAGCCGACGACCAGCCACGCCAGGTCCAGGGCCTGGGCGAGGGAGTTCGCGCCGTTGAGCGCCATGGGCACGTGGTCCTGGTTCCCGTTGTTGCAGGGCAGGGCGGTGAGGGTGGCGGGGGTCACGAGTTGGCGGATCCGCGAGACGAACGAGGTGGCGCTGACCTGGACCCCGGCCAGGCCGCTCCCCGCCCCGGGCCGGGGGGTGAGCATCGGCGGGAGTCCGCCGTTGGTGTCCGAGCCGCAGAGCAGGGACAGCTGCCGGTCGGCCATGTAGGCCACCTGTTGGAGGGCCAGGCCGAGCTGGTCCGAGCACAGGCCCACGGGCATCGCGTGGAAGTTGCCGCCGTGCAGGACCTCTCCCTCGCTGCTGACGGGGTTGTCGGTGGTCCCCACCGCCTCGCGCAGCAGGATGCGCTCCGCGGCGGCGAGCTGGTCGAGCACCGCGCCGAGGATCTGCGGCGCGCACCTGAGGCTGTAGGGCTCCTGGAGGGGCCTGGCCTCGTCGCGCTCGGCTCCGGCGGGGATGCCGGACCTGATCCACGCGGCGGCGGCGGCCTGGCCGTTCTGTCCGCGGGCCTCCGCGATCCCCGCCGCGTACGCCTGGGGGTTGGCCCCCAGCAGGTCCACCATCCGGGCGGTCATCAGCGCCGACGCGCGGACCACGTCCTCGACCTGGCGGTGGTTGTCGACGGTGACGGCGAGGCTGACCCCGCTGCCGTTGACGAAGGACAGGGCCTCGCGTGCGTTCCACCGGACCGGGGACGCGCCCAGGCGGCCCAGGGCCTCGGCGGCGGATCTGCGCGACCAGGCGCCGGAGTCCTCGCGCACCCAGGCCTCGCCCTGGCCCGCGAACGCCAGAGCCGCGCTGGCCAGGGGCTGGAGGTCCCCGCTGGCGCTCACCGTGCCCTCACGCGGGATGACGGGGGTGAAACCGCGGTTCCACAGCCCGACGAGCTCCTGCCAGAAGTCGACCGACACCGCGGAGTAGCCGCGGCGCATGCTCGTGAGCCGGAGGGCGACCACGAGTCGGCTGACCTCGGGCGACAGCGGCTCCCCCTGCGCGCTGCCGAGGTGGGCGATGAGCCCGTCCCCCTGCTCGCCCGCGGACTCCGAGGCGGGGAAGGCAACGAGCGGGCCGAAGCCGCGCGTGACCCCGTAGACGTCGGCGCCGTCGGCCAGGTGCTTGGCCATGGTCGTGGCGCTGGCCTGCATCCGCGAGAGGTCGTCGTCGGTCCAGCCGATGCTCGCGTCCCACGCGGCCCGGCGGACGACCTCGGCCAGGCTGGTCGGCGTTGGCGTCATCTGTCCACTCCTTCGGGGCGGGCGCGCGCGGACTGCACGCGCCGAAGTTTGCCTGTCTCGGAGCGGTCGATCCGCTCCACCGTCCGCACGCTGCGGGGACGGTACTCGATCCGGTCGAGTGCCCTCCGGAGCTCCTCCGCGTCGGGGGTCCCGGCCGACGCCGGGACGATCAGGAGGTCGAAGTGCTCCCCGGTCAGCGGGTCGAGCACCGGGACGCACGCCAGGTCCTCGCAGTCGAGGACGTCGACCAGCCTCTCCTCCATGAGGTCGAGGTCCAGGCGCCGCCCGTTGACGTTGACGAGCCGGGTCCGGCGTCCCGCGAACCCGAAGGTCCGGTCGCCGAGCCGGACCACGTGGTCGTCCATCCGGCACTCCGCGACCGGGGATCCCGTCCCGGGCCGCGCGATGCGGGGGCTGCGGACCACCAGGGGGGCCTCCGTCCCGGGGCGGTCCGGGCCGTGCCCGAACTCGACGTCGGAGAACAGGTGCCACGGCGGGTTGTGGGGGTTCCACTCGCGGTGGGCGACGCCGCCGGTCTCCGTGGATCCGAAGATCTCGGTCAGGCTCGCGCGGTCGCCCGCCGCGGAGAGCAGGTCGTTCGCGCTGCGCGGGACCACCGCCGTGCTGTGGACGAACGCGAGGCGTTCGGCCGCGTCGATCCAGTTCGTGCGGCCGAGGAGGATCCGGAAGGTCCAGGGGATCGCCATCACCGCCCAGCGGCGGTGGTCGGGGGGCGGCAGCTGGGCGAACTGGGGCACGTACCAGGCGGGCACGCCGAGGAGTGCGGGCACGAGCACGCTGGCGAGCATCCCGTAGAGGTGCCGCGGCGGCGCGAAGGACACGACCGCCTCGGGGCGGGCGTCCTCCAGCAGCGCGGCGAGCAGGCCCGCCTCCGACACGAGCTGCTCGCGGGTGCGGTGCCAGACGGTCGGACGGCCGGTGCTTCCCGAGGTGGTGAACGCCGTCTCGGGGGGCAGCAGGCGGCCGAGGAGCTGTTCCGCCGGTTCGTCCAGCGCGTCCCAGCGCACCGTCCACGGCCGTTCCGAGAGTTCGGGCGCCGCGGGGAGCCGTGTGATGAGGTCGCCGGGGGAGAGCTCGTCAACCGACACGTGAGTCCTGATCCGATCGGGGGTCGGGTCCCGGGCGGGGGTCCGGGACGGGGGATACGGGTCCGCGCCGGCGTCGTCTGCTGTCCCGCCGGCGGGACGGGCGGGCCGGGCGCGGGGACGCCTCAGCCGCCGTCCTCCGCTTGGGAGAGGCGCTTCTTCAGCGGTTCCCACCACGCGCGGTTCTCCGTGTACCAGGCGACGGTGCGGGCCAACCCCTCCTCGAAGGAGACGGCGGGCCGGTAGCCCAGCCGCTCGGCGGCCTTGGTCCCGTCCACGGAGTAGCGGCGGTCGTGGCCCTTGCGGTCGGCGACGAAGCGGACCATCGAGGCGTCGTGCCCGAGCAGCTCCAGGAGCGCGTCGGTGACCTCCAGGTTCCGCTTCTCGACCGATCCGCCGATGTTGTAGACCTCGCCGGGCTCACCGTGCTCGGCCGCCAGGGCGAGGGCGTCGCAGTGGTCGTCCACGTGGACCCACTCGCGGACGTTGCCGCCGTCCCCGTAGACGGGCACCGGCGTCCCGTCCAGCAGGTTGGTCACGAAGAGCGGGATCATCTTCTCCGGGAACTGGAACGGCCCGTAGTTGTTGGCGCACCGGGTGACGCAGACCCGCATGCCGTAGGTCCGGTGGAAGGACCGCGCCAGGAGGTCGGAGGCGCTCTTGGAGGCCGAGTACGGGGAGTTGGGCTCCAGGGGGTCGGTCTCGACCCACGACCCCGAGCCGAGCGTCCCGTAGACCTCGTCCGTGGAGACCAGGACGAAGTTCTCCACGTTCTCGGCCAGGGCCGAGTCCAGCAGGTGGAAGGTGCCCATGACGTTGGTGCGGACGAAGCAGCCGGCGTCCGAGATCGAACGGTCCACGTGGGTCTCGGCGGCGCAGTGCACCACGAGGGACACCCCGCCCATGAGTTCGCGCACGAGCTGTTCGTCGCACACGTCACCCCGGACGAAGGTCAGGCGCGGGTCGTCGGCCACGGAGGCCAGGCTCTCCGTCGTGCCGGCGTAGGTCAGCTTGTCCAGGACCACGATCTCGGCGTCCGCGTACCGCGGATAGGAGCCGGCGAGGACACGTCTGACGAAATTGGAACCGATGAATCCGGCGCCACC
This sequence comes from Nocardiopsis sp. NPDC055824, assembly GCF_053616335.1. Lineage (NCBI taxonomy): Bacteria > Bacillati > Actinomycetota > Actinomycetes > Streptosporangiales > Nocardiopsidaceae > Nocardiopsis > Nocardiopsis sp. NPDC055824. Next base: position 14,956 of record NZ_JBSHDN010000018.1, on the reverse strand, counting down.
GGTGACCAGGATCTTCATACACCCGCACCCTGCCACACCCCCGCCGCCCTGCGGGCGGCCTCCATGACGTACGCGCCATAGCGGGAATTGGGCATCTCTTCCCCGAGCCGATAGCACTCGTCCGCTCCGATGAAGCCCATGTGCAAGGCGATCTCCTCAAGACAGGCGACCCGGACACCGGTCCCCCGGGCCGTGGTGGAAACGTATCGGCTTCCCTCCAACAGGGATTCCTCGGTGCCGAGGTCGAGCCAGGTTATTTCGCTCCCCATGGTCACGAGTTCGGCCCGGCCCCTTTCCAGGTAGACGCGGTTGACATCGGTGATCTCCAGTTCGCCCCGCGCGGAGGGGACGATGCTCTCGGCGATGTCCACCACGTCCTGGTCGTAGAAGTAGAGGCCCGTGACCGCGCAGTCCGAGCGCGGGGCGGCCGGCTTCTCCTCCAGGCTCTCGAACCTGCCCATGTCCCCGAATCCCGCGACCGCGTACTGCCGGGGGTCGCTCACCCTGGATCCGAAGAGCGTGCACCCGGACGTCGAGGTCGCGGCCCGGTCGAGCAGTCCGCCGAAGCCCTCGCCGTGAAAGATGTTGTCCCCCAGGACGAGGGCGCTACGGCTCCCCCGGATGTGGTCCCGGCCGATGATCAGCGCCTCGGCGATCCCCTTGGGCTCGGGCTGGGTCGCGTACCGGATCTCGATCCCCAGCGAACTCCCGGTGCCGAGCACCTGACGGATGAGGGGAAGGCTCTCGGGATTGGTGATCAGGAGGATCTCACGGATTCCAGCCGTCATCAGCACGGAGATCGGGTAGTAGAACATCGGCTTGTCGTAAACCGGGAAAAGGTGTTTGGAAATACTTCGGGCAGCGGGAAACAGGCGGCTGCCAGTGCCACCCGCCAACACAATACCTTTCATGGTGACTCCCAGAGAGGTCCGAACATCGATATTGCCGGGCAAGTACGGCGCGAACATACCGCTGCGCTACGCCCACCGGCCTGGATCCAGCACCGGTGCTAGGCTCCCAGAACCTCTTCCGAAGGGATCGACACAACCGTACCGCCACGCCGGCTCGGAAGAGGAGAACAGGTTCGGAGTGCAACACCCGCAATGAACATGCAGCGGGCCGGGCTTGTCAAGGAGCGGTGTCGGCTTTCACCGATCGGACCATCGAAATCCCGGAAGTGGGGAACACCTTGCGAATCGTCGTCGCGGCATACGCGGACAAGGCTTATTTCTTTGGCATGGTGCCGACGGCGTGGGCGCTGCGTGCCGCCGGACACGAGGTGCGGATCGCCACCCAGCCCTCCATGACCGAGGCGGCCGCCGAGACGGGCCTGACCGTGGTGCCGGTCGGGGGCGACCACACCCTCGCCGAGGTCGTGGCCCACGGGCGCGAGGAGCCGGGCGAGTCCATCTTCGACCTCTCCGAGGAGCGCCCGGAGCGGCTGGGCGAGGAGAGCCTGCGCGACGCCTACGAGGACCACGTCACCTGGTGGTGGAAACTCGTCAACGAGCCGATGGCGGAGGACCTCGTGGCGTTCTGCCGCGAGTGGAAGCCGGACCTGGTCCTGTGGGAGCCGAGCACCTACTCCGGGGCGATCGCCGCCGAGGCGTGCGGCGCGGCCCACGGGCGGTTCCTGTGGAGCGTCGACCTCTTCGCGCGCCTGCGCGGCCTCTACCGGGCGGCCGACCCCGACCCGGCCGTACCCGACGCGCTCACCGCCTGGCTCACCGAGGCCGCGGCCGCGTTCGGCGTGGACTTCTCCGAGGACCTCGTCCTGGGCCAGTTCTCCGTGCACCAGCTCCCCGAGGCGCTGCGGCTGCGGGAGCTGGAGACCGGGACGCACCTGAGCGTGCGCCCGGTGCCCTACGGCGGGAGCGCGGTCCTGCCGGCGTGGGCCCGCGAGGAGCCCAAGGGCCGGCGCGTGCTCGTCGACTGGGGTTCCTGGAGCAAGTCCCCGGAGGGCGCCGCCTCGTTCGTCGACGTGGTCGACGCGCTGATGGAGCTGGGGGCCGAGCCGGTCGTGCTCTCCCCGCGCTCCTGGGAGGACGCGCTGCCGGCGCTCCCGCCGGAGGTCCGGGTCGCCGACACGGCGGCCGCCCACCTGCTGATGGGGTCGTGCTCGCTGCTGGTGCACGGCGGGGGCTTCGACTCGTACTGCAACGCCCTGGTGGAGGGGCTCCCGCAGTTCGTCGTGCTCAACGCCGACCAGTTCGACGGGGGCCTGATCACGCGCGCGCTCCAGGACCGGGGCGCCCTGCGCTCTGTGTCCCTCGCCTCGGCCCTGTCCGAGGGGGTCGACCAGCACCTGGCCGCCGTCCTCGACGGTCCCGGGGTGAGGGAGGCGGCCGAGCGGATGCGTGACGAGACCCTGTCCGCCCCCGCCCCGGACCAGCTGGTCCCGGCCCTGGAGCGGATCGCCGCCCTCCGGGGCGCCGGCGGGGCCTGAGGGGTCGGACCGGTCAGCGCCGGTCGGCGAGGCCGGTGAGGGTGTGGGCGAGGTCGGCGGGTGTGGGCATGGCGGCGATGTCGTGTCGCAGGGTGTGTGCGGCGCGGGTGAAGGACGGGTCGCGCAGGAGGGCGCCGACGCCGTCGGCGACGGCCTCGGGGGTGACGCGGTCGGGGGGCAGGAGCAGGGCGGCGCCCCGGTCCCGCACCAGGCCGGACAGCACCGGGATGTCGAACATCCGGGGGTGCGGCGCCAGGAGTTGCGGGATCCCGCTGCTCAGCGCGGTCAGGACGGTACCGGGGCCGCCGTGGGTGACCATGGCGGCGCAGGTGGGGGCGAGTGCGTGCAGGGGCACGTACTCGACCAGACGCGTGTTGGCGGGGACGGCGCCGAGCTTGGCCTGCTCGTGGGCGGGCAGGGTCGCCACGACCTCCACGTCCAGAGCGGCCAGCCCCTCCAGGAGGGTGCCCACGTCGACCGTGTAGCCGCCCAGCCTCAGGCTCGCGCTCGTGCCGAGGCTGAGCCCGACGCGGGGGCGTTCCGGCGGGGTGCGCAGCCAGTCGGGGACCACGGCCCTGCCGTTGTAGGGCACATAGCGCATCGGCAGGTAGTCCAGGTGGGAGGGCGTGTCCACCCTCAGGGACGCGGGGACCTGCTCGATGGTGGCCTGTCCGTGGACCAGGGTCTCGGAGAACTCGACGCCGTACCGGGCGGCGCGCGCCCCCAGCCAGGCGGCCAGGGGGTCCTCCCGGTCTGTCTCGGGCTGCTCGGCCATCCGCGCCAGGAACCGCGCCCGGACCCGGGCGAACAGGTCCACGCTCCACAGGTGCCGCACGTGCGCGGCGCCGCACAGCTCGGCGGCGAGGGGGGCCGCGTACGTCGACGGCTCCCACACGACGAGGTCGGGTCCCCACTCCCGGCAGAACGCCACCAGGTCGTCCAGCATGGGGTCGTTCACCATCCGCCACCACCAGGTGACCACCTTGCCGTAGCCCTCGCGCAGGTGGTCCCAGGTGAGGACCTCGTCCCGGTCCTCCGCCATGTCGAAGTCCAGATGCCGGTCGGCCAGCCCGTTCCGGCTGACCCTGGCGAAGTGGTGGTCCCTGCCGACGGGGACGAAGGGCAGTCCCGCCTCTGCGGCCACGGACCGCAGGTGCGGCTGGCTCGCCACCCTCACCTCGTGCCCGGCCGCCCTCAGTGCCCACGCCAGGGGCACCGTCCCCAGGAAGTGGGTCCTCTCCGCCTGCGTCGCGATCAGCACCCTCATCGCGGCCGCCGCCCCGCGCCCCCGTGCCGGACGGCGCTCACGCCGGCCCGGTCCCCGCCGCCGCGCGTACGTAGACGGCGCCGGCCGCGTCCCACTCCTCCCGGTAGACGGCGAAGATCCGCACGGAGCGCAGCCTCTCCCCGTCGCGCAGGTACTCGGTCAGGGTGCCCTCCCGGGGCGTCGGCGTCCCCGTCGCGCGCAGGCCCGGGAGCCCGCTGTCGACCACCCAGAAGTAGACCTTGCGGATGTTCCACATCGAGAAGGCGTAGTTGACGGCCAGGGCGTGGGCGTCCGTCACGCCCTCCTCCCCGAGCAGTGCCGTGTCCAGGGCGAGGGCGCACTTCACGTAGCGCCCGTTCGGGTTGAGGGAGTGCAGGGAGGCGTACCCGCAGACCCGGCCGGACGCCGGGGCCTCCACGAAGAACTGGGCGGCCACGCCATCGAACTGCCGGGGCCAGAGCGAGGTGAAGACGTCGCGGCTCGGCATCCCGGCCAGACCGAGCCCGGAGAGCTCGTCGTGGACCGCCTCCCCGAACCTCTCGCCGGTGGACGCGAGCCTGGCCGACCGCGTCTCCAGATGGGGGAAAACGATCTCGTGCACAACTTCTCCCGACACTTCTGGGCAGAGCAGAGAAAAGCGCTGTGAAGATTGGCATCTCCACAGCGCGTCAAAACAATCAGCTACAACCGAAGTAGCTGATGCCGCTGTTCAGCAGAACGGCCTCGTCGAGGACGGTGTCCATCTCCTGAAGAGACAGGACGTCGGTGTGAACCATGTCTGGGCTCCTTTCCTGTGCGCAGTCGGATACTGGCGGTTCAGAACCTAGGGCAATTCCTCCGGTGCGACAAGAAGCCCGCGACCCGGCTCCCGGCGGCCGTCCCCTCCCCCGGCCGGCCGCCGACGCGGGGAGCCTCCCGCACCCCGTTCCGCCGACGGCACACGTGCTGTCCCGCCGGCGGGACGCCGGGGCCGGCGCCCCGAGCCGCCCTCCGGGCCCCGACCTGGCTCGGCCCCGGATCCCGGCCGGACACGGGCGGGCGGGGAACCCCGGTCCCGGCCCGGCCGTCGGGCACGGCCCCTAGAGTGTCGCGCCATGCTCACACCGCACCTCGAGACCCCGCGCGTCAGATTCAGCCCCATCGCGCCGGAGAACGTCACGAAACTCTACGACCTCCTGACGGAACTGGGCCTGGAAAGCCTTCCCTCACGCGACGCCTTCTCCGAGTCCTACCACTCGGTGGCCAAGCGATTCGTCGACGTATTCGAGATCCAGCTCCGGCGCACGGGCGAGGTCCTCGGTTTCGGGTCGATCCGCGAGCACGACCCGGCCGGTCATGTGAAACTGGGAATCTTCATGCGCGCCGACCGCCTTCCCGTGGGCGTGGGCGCCGAATCCATGATGCTGCTCGTCAACCACGCCTTCGCGAATTGGGATTACCTCAGGAAAGTGTACGTTCTGACCACGGACGCGAGCCTGGGGCAATTCGGGTCGGCACTCCTGGCCACCCCCCGGGAGGCGTCACTCCCCCGACACGTCTACTTCCAGGGCCGACTGTGGGACCTGCACTTCTACTCGGTGTCCCGGAGCGCCTGGACCGCCAACGGCGCTCCCATCCTCAACAGGATCGCGCGCGGGCCCAGGTCCAGGGCCGCCGCCGGGGGCTCCCGGCCCGAGTGAGCCGCGCCCCGCGCGGCCGAGCCCGTACCGCCACGCCTCCCGGAGGGAAGCCCATGCTCGACCTGTTCGAGATGTACACGCTCGCGGACCCGCTGTTCTTCGAGGAGCCGAGCCGCCTGGCGGACGGCTCCCGCCACGCCCTCGTGGTCCCGGCGGAGTTCTCCGTGAGCGCGCTGGAGCCCCCGACGGGCTGGAAGCGCACACGGAGCGGTCTCTGGCAGGTCGTCGCCCCCGAGGACCCCTCGCTGCCCGAGCAGGGGTGGAAGATCCACGTCTCGGCGACGGTGGACGGCGCGGACGCGACCTGCCGTGACGTGTGGGACTACTGCACCGGGCACGGGATCGCCTTCAAGTACCTCCTCGACAAGAACATCCTCGTCGCGGCCAACGCCAAGTACGCGGCCCGCGCGTCCAGCGGCAAGCTCCTGACCGTCTACCCGCGCGACGAGGAGGAGCTGGAGCGGACCCTGCACGGGCTCTCGGCCCTGGTCGGCGGGCGTCCCGGACCGTACGTCCTCAGCGACCTGCGGTGGGACCGGGGCCCCCTCTACGTCAGGTACGGCGCGTTCCGGGAGAGGTGGTGCCTCGACGCGCACGGCTCCCGTATCCCCGCGCTGCGCGCGCCGGACGGCTCCCTCGTCCCGGACCGCCGCGTCCCCTCGTTCTCGCCCCCGTCCTGGGCGGCGCTCCCCGACGTCCTCAGGCCCCACCTGGCCGCCCGGTCCTCCGAGGAGCGCCAGCCCTACGTCGTGGAGAAGGCCCTGCACTTCTCCAACGGGGGCGGCATCTACCTGGGCCGCCGGGAGGAGGACGGCCTCCGGGTCGTCCTGAAGGAGGCGCGTCCGCACGCGGGCCTGGACCGGGACCTGCGGGACGCGGTGGCGCGCCAGGAGCGCGAGGAGGAGAACCTGCGCCGCCTGGACGGCGTCCCGGGCGTCCCCCGGCTCCTCGGGAGCTTCACGCTGGGCGGCCACCGGTTCCTGGTGCAGGAGTACAAGGAGGGCCGCACCCTGGGCTCGTGGGGCGCCGTCCACCACCCCGGTGTGACCGACGCCCGGCCCGGCGCCGACAGCCTCGCGGCCTTCACGGAGCGGGCCCTTCGCATCCTGGGACGGCTGGAGGCGGTCCTCGCCGCCGTCCACGAACGCGGCCTCGTCTTCGGCGACCTGCACGCCAACAACGTCATCGTCGACTCCGAGGACAACGTCTCCCTCATCGACTACGAACTCGCCTTCGACGCGGACGACGACGGTCGACGGGCTCCGCTCGGCGCCCCCGGCTTCTCCGCGTCGGCCAGGACCGGCCCGGCCGTCGACGCCTACGCCCTCGCCGCGACGCGCCTGTCCGTCTTCCTCCCCTTCTCCCGGATCACCGCGCTCGCCCCGGAGAAGGCGGTCGCCCTGCTCGGCGTGCTCCGCGAGCTCTTCCCCGTGCCCGCGGCGTGGGCGGACGAGATCGAGCGCGAGCTGGTCCCGGACTCCCGTGCCCCGGCGCCGACCCCGGTGACCCCGCGGGCCGTCGCCGCGGGCATCCGGGCGTCCGCCACGCCGGAGCGCACCGACCGGCTGTTCCCCGGAGACCTCCAGCAGTTCGTGTCCGGCGGCTACGGCATGGCCCACGGCGCGGCCGGGGTCCTGTGGGCGCTGGACCGGGCCGGGCAGGGGCGCTCGCAGGAACACGAGGCGTGGCTGTTGGCGGCGTCGCGCCGCCTGCGCTCCCCCCGGCAGGGCTTCTACGACGGGGTCGCGGGCCTGGCGTACGCGCTGGACCACCTGGGCCACCGCGAGGAGGCCGCCGACCTGCTGGACCGCAACGCCGGGGAGCCGGTCGGGGGCGTCTCCCTCTTCTCCGGGACGGCCGGGGTCTGCGCGAACCTCGTGCACTTCGCCGCGGGGGACGCAGGAAGCGAGTACGCGGTCCGCGCCGCCGAGCTGGGCGGCCGGCTCGCCGAGGCGGTCGCGTCGGCCTCCGGGGACGGCCCGGCCACCGGGCGGGCGGGGCTCATGCGCGGCTGGAGCGGCGTGGCCCTGGCCCTGCTCGCGCTGTACCGCACCACGGGCGACACCGCCTGGACCGACGCCGCGGTGCGGGCGCTGCACCTGGACCTGGACCAGTGCGTCACCTCCCCCGACGGCGCCCTGCTGGTCCGCGACCGCGGCGCGCGCGCCCTCCCCAACATCGACGCCGGGGGGCTCGGCGTCGCCCTCGTCGTCCAGGAACTCCTGGCGCACAGGGCCGACGAGCGCTGCGCGGAGAGCCTTCCCGCGCTGAGCCGGTCGTGCCACACCCTGCTGTACGCGCAGGCGGACCTGCTCCACGGCAAGGCCGGGCAGGTCGCGGCGCTCGCCCGGCTCGGCGGGGCGGAGGAGGACCTGCGCTCCCGGGTCCGCGAGCTGGAGTGGTACGCCCTGCCCTTCCGCGGCCACACCGCGTTCCACGGCGGACGGGTGCCGCGCCTGTCCATGGACCTCGCCACCGGCGGCGCCGGCGTCCTGCTGGCCCTGGCCGCGGCGTCCGGCGGGGGGAGCCCCTTCCTGCCGTTCTTCTCCGAGCCGCCCGCGACCGCGGGGAACGGGACCGGCTGAGGACCCGCGCCGGGACCGCGCGGTCCCGGCGCCGACGCGGGCGCACCGCGCCCCGGCACGTGCACACAAGGCGGGCCGTCGGGGACTCGGGGCGGTGGACGCCCCCGGCCCCGGCGGCCACGGACGGAAAGGCCCATCCGATGTACGACAGCAGCTACGCGTCCGTGTACGACACCGTCATGATCCACCGCGGCAAGGACTACGACGCGGAGGCCGCGCTGATCGCCGGCCTGGTCCGCGAGCGCAGTCCCGCCGCGGACTCCCTGCTGGACACCGCGTGCGGCACGGGGCTGCACCTGCGCGCCTTCTCCGGGCACTTCGACCGGGTCGCGGGGCTGGACGGGTCCGACGAGATGCTGGAGCTGGCCCGCGCCCGGGTGCCCGGCCTGCGGACGTGGCGCTCGGACCTGCGCGAGGTGGCGCTGGACACCCGGTTCGACGTCATCACGTGCATGTTCGCCGTTCCGCACCTGGAATCCGAGGACGAGCTCGTCTCCGTCGTCCAGGGGCTCGTGCACCACCTGAACCCGGGCGGTGTCCTGGTGGTCGAGCCCTGGGTCGGGCCGGAGGGGTTCACACCGGGGCACGTCTCCCGCGACCTGGTCGAGGACGGCGGACGGACGGTCGTGCGCCTGTCCCACTCCACCCGCGTCACGGGCAGGCACGACCGGATGCGCATGGTCGTGCACTACGCGGTGGCCGACCCCGAGGAGGGCTTGAGCCACGCCACGGACGGGTGGGAGATGTCGCTGTTCACGCCGGAGCAGTACGCCGCGGCCTTCGAGAAGGCGGGCTGCACGGCCGAGCACCTGCGGATCGAGCCGTTCGCCCACGGCCTGTGGGTGGCCGTGCGCGCCGACGGCTGACCGGCGTCAGGCCTCCTCCGGCTCCTGCCGTGTCCGGCGCCACGGCAGGGCGGGGAACGCGCGGCCGCCCTCGACGGCCTTTCCGCGTGCGGTGGGGTGCGGGAGCAGCGCCGTGACGGCCGTCGCCACGACGGCCGTGGTCCCGCCCTCGTAGTCCGTTCCCCACAGGCTCCAGTGCACCGCGAAGGGGTCGTACCTGGGCAGGACCGACTCGGTCCTGCCGAAGGGGACGAACCGCAGACTGCCGTCCTCGCCGCTCGCGACGGAGGTCCACCGGACCTCGGCGATCTCCTCCAGGGCGAGCCGCTGGGGACCGGCCGCCCGCTTGGCGGACTCCGCCTTCCAGTTGGGCCGCAGGTAGACGTGGGCGCCGTCGAAGACGACCGAGGCGTCGCCCGCGTCGGCGCGGACCGGGGCCGCGGGGGCCTCGACCAGGTAGCGGTCGGGGTCGGTCGCGTCGCCCGGCGCCAGGGCGGCGATCTCCTCGGTGACGGTCTCGGCGAGGTACTCGGCGACAAGGGCCTTCTCCTTGCCCACGCGCAGCTGGTAGGGGTCGCCGCTGCGGCTCAGGTGCCCGCCCGTCGCCTCGGTGAAGGGGTCGGCGCCCGGACGCGGGTGGGCCCGGAGGGTCCCGCCCCTGCGCCGGGGCTCGAAGACGACGCCCGCCAGCGCGGGCAGCGGCAGCGACACCACTCCGAGGCCGCGGCGCAGGGGGTGGGCTCTGCGCCCGGGAGTGATCCACAGGGCCGCCCCGTCGAAGGACCACGACCCGTGACGCGCGCTTACCTCAGCCATACGGACATAGTAGGGGCGGGCACGGGACCCGGGCCGAGGCAGCGGCGGCGGGCGCACGGTCCGGGCTCAGCGCCCGGGGCCGCCGACCAGCGGTTCGGCCCCTCAGCGGCCCTCCTGGGCGGGGCTGTCGATCCCCCGCCCGGTGTGCGCCAGGAAGACGTCGTCCAGCGAGGGCGATCTGACCTGGACCGATGTGATCTCCGCGTCGACCTCGGAGAACACGCGGGGGACGAACCGCCGCCCCCCGGCCACCGTGAACCAGACCGTGTCGCCCTCGACCACCGGGGCGAGGCCGAGCCGTGTGCTCAGCTCCTCCCGGAGGGCCTCCGGGTCGCGGGCGACGATCTCCACGCGGTCCCGGCCGATCTGCGCCTTGAGCTCGGCGGGGCTGCCGACCGTCACGATCTCCCCGCCGTCGATGACGGCGATCCGCCCGCAGTTCTCGGCCTCCTCCAGGTAGTGCGTGGTCATCAGCACGGTGATGCCCTCGCACTCGTTGAGTTCGCGGACGCGGTCCCAGATCGCCTCGCGGGACCTCGGGTCCAGCCCGGCCGTCGGCTCGTCGAGGAACAGCAGGCGGGGGCGGTGGAGCAGGCCCCGTGCGATCTCCAGCCGCCGGCGCATGCCGCCGGAGTAGGTACCGGCCAGCCTCTCCCGGTCCTCCCACAGGCCAACGTCCCGGAGCGCCCGGGTCACCCGCCCGTCGACCTCCTCGGACGGGACGCCGTAGATCTCGGCGTGGAACTTGAGGTTGTACCAACCCGTCAGGTACCGGTCGAGGGTCTGCTCCTGGAACACCAGGCCGATGCTGCGGCGCACGTCGGGACGCTCGCGCACGATGTCGAACCCGGCGATGGAGCCCGTCCCCGACGTCGGGGTGATCAGGGTGGAGAGCATGCCGATCAGCGTGGACTTGCCCGCCCCGTTGGGGCCGAGGAGGCCGAACAGCTCCCCCGGGGCCACCTCCAGGTCGACCCCCTTGACCGCCTCGACCTCACCGAAGCTCTTGGCCAGGCCGCGCGCGCGTACCATCGCCTCCGGGCCGGAACCGTCCGTCGCCATAGTCGTTCACCGCTCCTCCGCTGGTGGAGCGCCCGGTCCGGGACGGACCCGGGCGCGTTCTCCCTCCGACGCCTCCGGGCCCGGGCCGGGCCGCGCGGTCAGGCGGGGAGCCCCTCGCCCGCGCGGACCCGCACGAACTCCGCCCCGGTCCGCTCCCACGCCTCCCGGTAGACGGCGAAGACGTGGGCCGTGCGCAGTTCCGCGCCGTCGAGGACGTACTCGGGCAGGGAACCCTCCAGCCGGACCTCGGCCCCGGTCCGCCGCAGGGCCGCGAGGTCCTCGTCCGGGGTCCACAGGTAGAGCTTGCGCAGGTTCCACATCGAGAACGCGTAGTTGACGGTGAGCGCGTAGGCGTCGGTGGCCCCGTCCGGCCCCAGTTCCCGCTCGTCCGCGACGAGGGAGCCGCAGCCGTGGCGGGCCTGGGAGTTGAAGCCGTGCACGGAAGCGTAGCCCGCGACCCGCCCGGTCCCCGGGGCGTGCAGGAGGAACTGGGCTCCCACCTGGTCGTACCTGCCGGGCCAGAGGGCGGCGAAGACGTCGCGGCCGGGAAGGCCGTCCAACCCGTGGCCGACGAGTTCGTCGCGCACCGCCCCGCCCCGTCTGGTGCCGGTGGCGGCAAGCCTCACGCCGACCGTGTCGAGGTGGGGGAAGATCATCGCGTGCGGCCTCTCTCCCGGCCCGGTTCGTCGCGGACCGGCCGGGCGTGCGGGGGAACGCTGCGAAGAGGGCCCTCACAGCGTTCCCGGAGGAACGGCTACTGGGGCTGGGTGATCACGTCGCCGCTGCAGCCGACGAGGCTGAGGCCGCTGTTCAGCATCGCGCTCTCGTCGACGGCCACCTCGAAGGCCTGGAGATCGAGGACGTCGGAAAGTGCCATTTTTCCTCCTGAGAAAGAAAAACACGGGGGATACCTACGCGAGGGAAGATAGGAGAAACCACAGCCGACCACAAGAGACGAATCCGCCCGGCGCCCGGTGCGAAGTCCGGCCGTGCAGGAGCCGTCTCCGCACCGGGATCACGAGATGGGACGACCGGTTGAATCCCCGTCAAATACCGGTCAGCCGGTCAACTCGGCTGGACAATGACGTCACCGCTGCAGCCGATGTAGCTGAGTCCGCTGTTGAGGAGGGCTTCGGCCTCCAGACCGATGTCCATGCCCTGAAGCGAGAAGACGTCGGACAATGCCATGGCGTCCACCTTTCTTCGATGGTCCGATAGTGCCGACCCAGAACCTAGGCCGACAATGTCGTCGGCGACAAGGAGGGCATTCCCCCGCGCACGTCCCGCCGGCGGGACAGGAATACACGGCGGAACCCGGTACCGTTTCGAACCCCGTCCGCACCCCTTTGGCGCGGACGGGAGGCGCCCCGGGGGCGCGGCCCGCACCGACCCCCGTGCGCGTCGGGTCCTTCCGTGCCAGGATGTCGCCCCCACGGGCTCCGAGCCCCGCGGCAGGCGGAAAGGACGCAACGGTCGGCGATGACATCCCCCCACCTCGAAACCCCTCGTGTCCGCTTTCGTCCCATCGACGAGGAGAACGTCCTCGATCTGTACCAGCTCCTCCTGAAGCTCGGCATAGAGACCCTGCCGTCCCGGGACAACTTCGAGTCGTCGTTCAGGGCCGTGGACGATTCGGAGGTCGCCGTACTTCAGATCGAGACGAAACAGGACGGCGCGGTCCGGGGATTCGCCTCGATCCGGGAACACAGTCCGGCGGGGCACGCGAAGGTCGGCATCTTCATGGATCCCCACGGAATTCCGGTGGGCGTCGGAGCGGAATCCATGATGCTCCTGGTCAACTATGCCTTCACCCGCTGGGAGGATCTCAGAAAAGTATACGCCCTGACGACGGACGCGAGCCTGATGCATTTCGGGTCAGCCCTTTTCACGACACCCAGGGAGGCCACCCTCCCCGGGCACGTGTATTTTCGGGGCCGGCTGTGGGACCTCCACTACTATTCCGTCTCCCGGGAGTCCTGGGCGGGCACGGGGGCCAAACTCCTCACGAGGATGGCGGGCGGCCGTCCACGGCGGGAGGGCGCCGGCTCCGTGGAGAGGGGGTCCGCGCCGGTGTGGACGGAATGACGGACGTGAGGCCGGCGGCCGAACCCGGCGCCGACGGGAACGCCCCGGGTTCGCCAGGGTGGGGACCGCGGGGCATCCGGCCGGAAGGCTCCCCGGGCGCCGCCCGCTCCCGCGGACGGACGGGGGGAGGGTGTCCCCCGACTCCCGAGCAACCCCCTGACGAGAAGGACACCGGATGACGGCCACGCGGCGCCAGCCCGCCCCCACCTCCCCCTTCGGGCTCGGTCACGACCTGCGCACGATCAGGGTGGTGCTCAAGCGCGACCTCTTCCGCTTCGTCCACGACGTCAGCCGGGGCGTGGCGATGCTCCTGCAATCGGTGATGTGGCTGTTCGTGATCGGTGTGGGCTTCGGCTCGCTCATCCCCCGCGGCGAGGACGACCTGCCGCTGACCGCCGTCATGTTCCCGGGCGTGATCGTCATGACGGTCATCGGCACGGCGGTGTCCTCGGCCGCGACCATCGTCACCGACCGCGAGGTCGGCTTCCTGCGCGGCATGCTCGTCGCGCCGGCCAAGCGCTCCGCGCTCATCCTGGGCAAGGTCCTGTCCGGCGCGGTCCTCGCCACCCTCCAGGCCTGCCTGATCCTCTCGGTCGCGGGGCTGGCGGGGGTCCCCTACGCGCCGGGGCTGATGCTCACCCTGTTCGGGCTCACCTTCATGGTCGGGCTGACGGCCTCCGCGATGGGCGTCTTCATCGCCGTCTCGGTCAAGGGCAGCGAGGCGTTCATGGGCATGGCCCAGCTCGTCATCTCGCCCCTGGTCCTGTTGTCGGGCGCCATGTTCCCCATCGGGAACCTCCCCTCCTGGCTGGCCGCGATCACCCTGGTCAACCCGATCACCTACGTCGTCGACCCCATGCGCCAGGCGGTCTTCGCCCACCTCGACACCTCCCCCGCGACCGAGGCGCTGTTCAACCCCGGGATCACGTGGTTCGGCTGGCAGATCCCCTGGGCGGCCGAGGTCGGACTCGTCGCCGGGGCCGGCGTGCTCCTGGTGTGGCTGACCGTGGTCCGCTTCAACCGGTCGGAGTAGGCGGCGCCGCGGGCGGGGCGCCCGGCGGAGCGGCCAGGGGCCCTCGACCACGCGGCGGGCCGGCGCCAGGCGTCCGGCGGGTGTGGGACGGGCGTCGGCGCGGGTGATGGGGGGCGTCGAGGGCCCCCGTCGCCTGGGACGGGCGGGGTCGTCGTCACCGCCCCCCGCGGTCAGGACGCCTAGAGGGCCGCGGCCTCCTCGGCCAGGCGGGTGACGCGGCCCCAGTCGCCCGCCGACACCAGGTCGGCGGGGGTCAGCCAACTGCCTCCCACACAGCCCACGTTGGACAGGGCCAGGTAGGAGGGGGCCGACGCGGCGGTGATCCCCCCGGTCGGGCAGAAGCGCACCTGGGGCAGGGGGCCCGTCAGCGACTTCAGGAACGCCGCGCCGCCCGCGGCCTCGGCGGGGAAGAACTTCAGCGCCGAGAGACCGCGCTCCAGGAGCGCCATCGCCTCGGACACGGTGCCCACCCCCGGGAGGAAGGGCAGGCCGGTGTCGGCCATGGCCGAGGCGAGGTCGGCCGTGCACCCGGGGCTGACCAGGAACCGCGCGCCCGCCTCGGCCGCCGCCCGCGCCTGTCCGGGAGAGACCACGGTGCCCGCGCCCACGACGGCTTCGGGCACCTCGGCCGCGATGCGCCCGATGGCCTCCAGCGCGGCCGGGGTCCGCAGCGTCACCTCGATACCGGGCAGGCCGCCGGCGACCAGGGCGCGGGCCAGCGGCACGGCGGTCTCCGCGTCCGAGACCACCACCACCGGCATCACCGGGGCGAGGTCGAGGATGTCCGCGCCCGAACGGGGGCTCGTCGTCATGTGCGTCTCCGTCTGTGTGGTGGTGCGTGGTCCGGTGCGGGCGCACCGGCGGCCGCCCGCTCCGGTGCGGGCGGCCCGGGGCGGGGCGGGCGCGCCCCCGCCCCGGGGGGCCGGCCCTGCCCGCCCCCCCCCGCCGCCCCCGGGGGGGGGGGGGACAAACCCCCCGCGCCCGCCGCCCCCCGGGCGCCCCCCCCCCGCCGGGGGGGGCGCGGGGGCCGGGGGTGGCCCGCCACCACGGGCCGGCAACCGGGGCGGGGGCAATGTTATCCCAGGTGGGGTGGGTGGAAGAGCATTTCTCGCGAAAGTGGCGAATGGGTCTCTTGGGG